>NZ_JBIUXX010000002.1:35102-61852 GCF_044744235.1 Pseudomonas sp. NPDC087346 | reverse complement strand
CCCCGCGTGCAATAAATAAATCACCCTGGACGTTTACCACATTATTAAACCAAAAAAAACTTTCGTCCCGGCGCAACGCTGCTTTTTTTTTATATAAAAAAAAAAAAAAAAATATCGCAGCGTGCCGCAGCTCCTACAGGATTTATGCCAGGCTTTTGCTGACCACTTCGTACACGTCACTCGACAGCTGACCCGAAGCGAGAATCCGCTCCAGCTCCGCCTTCATCAGCGCCTGACGTGCGCTGTCGTATTTGCGCCAGCGAGTCAGTGGCGCCAATTGACGCGAAGCGATCTGCGGGTTGAAGCCATTCAACTCGATCACCAGATCCGCCAGGAAGCGATACCCGGAACCATCAGCCGCGTGGAAGTTGATCAGGTTCTGCCCGGCAAACGCGCCGACCAGTGCCCGCACCTTGTTCGGGTTCTTGATGTTGAACGCCGGGTGCTGCATCAGCGCCTTGGTACGCTCCAGCCCGCCCGGCAACGTGCTGCCGGCCTGCACGCTGAACCACTGATCCATGACCAGCGGATTGTCCTTGAAGTGCTCGGCAAAACTCGCCAGCGCCAGTGCCTTCTGTTCTTCGAACGGCGAATTGACCAATACCGCCAGCGCGGTCAGGCGCTCGGTCATGTTGTCGCTGTTTTCGAACTGTTCAAGCGTGGCCGCGAGGACTTCCGGCTTGCCGCTGAGCATCAGGTACGACAGCGCGATGTTTTGCAGCGCACGACGGGCGAAATGCTCGGCCTCGGCCACGTACGGGGTTTTCTTCGACAGGTCACGGTTGGCCTGATAACGCAGCCACAGCGCTTCGAACAGGTTATCCGCCAGTTGCTTGCGAGCAAACTCGCGGGCGATGTGGATCGCTTCAACGTTAGCCACTTCGCTGATTTCGGTCAGGTACGCTTCGCTTGGCAGCGAGAGCATTTCCGCGACCATTGCCTGATCCAGCGTTTCATCGGTCAGCACGGTACGCAATGCCGAAACCAGACGTGGATCGAGCACCAGCGCCTCACCCTTCTGCTGCTGGGCAACCAGCTCTTGCAGCACCTGCACCGACAGTTGCTGACCGGCATCCCAGCGGTTGAAACCGTCGCTGTCGTGCTGCATCAGGAACATCAACTGATCGCGGTTGTACGGGAAGCTCAGTTTCACCGGCGCCGAGAAGCCGCGCAGCAGCGATGGCAGCGGTTGTTCGGCAATGTCGACGAAGGTGAAAGTCTGCTCGGCTTCGGTGACCGAAATCACTCGCGTCATGCCTTGGGCGGACGCCTCACCAGCCAGACGCAGGGCAATCTCGTTGCCTTTACTGTCCAGCAGGCCCAGTTCGACCGGGATCACGAACGGCAGTTTTTCAACCTTGTCCGGGGTTTCCGGGCAGCTTTGGCGGAACGTCAGGCTGTAGGTTTTCGCCGCGGCGTCGTAGGACTCGCTCACCGCCAGACGCGGCGTACCGGCCTGGCTGTACCAGCGCTTGAACTGGGTCAGGTCAACGCCATTGGCATCTTCCATGGCCTTGATGAAATCGTCGCAGGTCACTGCCTGGCCGTCGTGGCGGTCGAAGTACAGATCGCTGCCCTTACGGAAACCTTCGGCGCCGAGCAAGGTGTGGATCATGCCGACCACTTCCGAGCCCTTTTCGTACACGGTCAGGGTGTAGAAGTTGGAAATCTCGATGAAGCTGTCCGGGCGCACGGCGTGAGCCATCGGGCCGGCATCTTCGGCGAACTGGTGGGTTCGCAGATAGGCAACGTCCTGAATGCGCTTGACCGTGGCCGAGTTCATGTCGGCGGAGAAGCCCGAGTCGCGGAACACGGTGAAGCCTTCCTTGAGCGACAACTGGAACCAGTCGCGGCAGGTCACGCGGTTGCCCGACCAGTTGTGGAAGTATTCATGGGCGACGATCGCCTCGACGCGCTGGTGTGCAGCATCGGTGGCGGTTTCGGCGCGGGCCAGCACGGCGCTGGAGTTGAAGATGTTGAGGCCCTTGTTCTCCATCGCACCCATGTTGAAGTCGTTCACGGCGACGATCATGAAGATGTCCAGATCGTACTCGCGACCGTAAACCTCTTCGTCCCAACGCATGGACTTCTTCAGGCTGTTCATCGCGTGCTGGCACTTGTCGATGTTTTCCGGCTCGACATAGATGCGCAGCGCCACGGTGCGCTCGGTCATGGTGGTGAAGGTATCTTCGACGCACCACAGATCACCGGCCACCAGCGCGAACAGATACGCCGGTTTCATGAACGGATCTTCCCAGGTAGCCCAGTGCCGGCCATCTTCGCCAGGACCCGAGGCAATCGGGTTGCCGTTGGACAGCAGCACCGGATAGCTGTGCTGCTCGGCGACCACGGTGGTGGTGAACTTGCTCATCACGTCCGGGCGGTCGAGGTAATAGGTGATCTTGCGGAAACCTTCAGCCTCGCACTGGGTGCAGAACATCGTGCCGGACTTGTACAAGCCCTCCAGCGCGGTGTTGGTTTCCGGGTGGATCTTGACGCTGGTATCGACCGTGAAGGTTTCAGCGGTCGGTTGCAGCGTCAGGTGGTTCTCGGTGATTTGATAGTCGTCGGCGCTCAGTTCCTGGTCAGCCAGGGTCACCGACAACAATTCCAGCTGCTGGCCATCAAGCACCAGCGGCGGCAGGCCCGGGCCACGCGCCGGGTTGCGGCGCATCACCAGTTGCGCGTGAACCAAGCTGTGGTCCTCGAACAACTCGAAGGTCAGGTGTGTTTCGTCGATCAGGTACTCGGGCGCCTGATAGTCCTTCAGGTAAATCATCTTCGGTTGTTCGGTGCGCATGCTGGAGTCCTTATTGATGCACGGCGAGCTGATAAGCCGTGTACTTACGAATGTTGATCACGCCGGTGTCGAAGATCAGGTACTGACCTTTGATCCCCAGCAGCGTGCCTTCGGCAATCGGGTTCTTGTCCAGGTTGAAGCTGACGATTTTGGCCGGGTATTGCTCGACTGGATATCGGATCTCCAGCGGTTCTACATCGGTAATTTTCTGAATTGCCTGTAGGCCGAATCGCTGTTGCAGGGTTTGCAGGCCTTCGCCGCAACTGTCGAACAACTGATCGCGTACTTGCGCCAGATCCACAGACACCGCGTCGCCCTTGAGCAGCGCGCGCCAGTTGGTCTTGTCCGCCACCTGACTGCGGAACAGGTCTTCGACGAAGCCTGACTGCTGGCGCGTCGATACGCGCATGATCGGCAGCGCCTGACTTGCGCCCTGATCGAGCCAGCGTGTCGGCAATTGCGTGGCACGAGTGATGCCGACCTTGACCCCTGACGAATTGGCCAGATAGACCACATGATCGGTCATGCAGAACTGCTCGCCCCACACCGGGTCACGGCAGGTGCCGGCATCGAAATGGCAACGCTCCGGGCTCATGATGCAGAGGTCGCACTGCGCCAGTTTGGTCATGCACGGGTAGCAATAACCCTGACTGAAACTTGTTTTGGTCTTGCGCCCGCAATGGGTGCAGTGAATCGCCCCCAGATATTCCAGACGCAGCGTGGTGCCGATCAACGGATTGACCGGCACCTCGACGTCATCCAGACGAAACGCGTATTGCACGTTCGGCCCGTCCAGGCGCGCCGACATTTTGCTGATTGCACCGCGGCCAATCTCGATCAATGGATGGCATCCGACTTGAACAGGATGTTCGGCACTTCGATCGACTTCGACGCACATTCTTGAGGCCCCATGTAACCGGTGCGCTCTTCTTCGGGCAGATTCTGGATCTCCCAGGCGATCATCGCTTGCAGCGACAGCTCGCGTTGTTCGGCGGTGAGCTTGCCACCGTCCGACCATTTACCGATTTCCACGGCCAGTTTCAGGCTCTCGTAGATATCCGGGGTGATGTTCTTGATCATTTCGTTAAAAGAGGACATCAGGGTCTCCGCGCTCTTTATTCACACAAAAATTTAAACGGCGAGTTTACGGCGGTTATACAAACCACCCAACAAACCGGTGAAGCATCCGATGAGTAACCCGCCGACGTGGGCGGCGTTGGCGATTTCGCCGAAGCCGATCATCGACACCAGGCCGGACAGGCACAGCAATAACCAGACCAGCATCATCACCAGCACGCCACGCGGCAGGCGATAGTCCGGGTTCGGCGCCAGCAACTGGAAGATCCAGCAATGCCCGAGCAAGCCGTAAAGCACGCCGGACAAGCCGCCAAACAGCGTCGCGCCGCTGAAATAATACTGCGCGTAGTTCGACACCAGGCTGAACAACAGCGTCAGTCCGATCAGATTGACGCTGCCCTGACGCGACTCGATGCGCCGCCCCAGTTCCCAGTACCACATGCCGTTCATGGCCAGGTGCAGGATGCCGAAGTGGATCAGCATCGGCGTGAACAACCGCCACCACTGCCCCGCCGCCAGACTGTCGGCCAGCGGCACAAAGTGGATGTACTCACCGACTACGCGGAAGTCGAGAAAGGTCAGCCAGCGCATGGTGTCGAGGTTGTCGCCGAGGAACGTCAGCCCGCCGACCAACAGGCTCAGCAGCAGAATGAACCCGGTGGCCTTGGCGTATTTCAGTTGTTCGACAAAACCCGGGCGCTGAAAGGTTGGCGCCACTGGAATATCCAGTTGCTGCTCGGGATCGCCCGCCGGAAAGCGCTCGTAGAGCGAGCGCACGTCTTCGCTGATCTCCGACGGCGCCCACAGCACTTGCTCGCCGGCCTCTTCACTGACGCGATGCGGCACTTGCATGCGTTGCAGCAGTTTGACGAAACCACTCAGATCGGCCGCCAACGGCAGCCGCAGTACCACGACGGAACTCATTGCAGAACCTCTGGCCGTTCAACATCGACCCAGACAAATTTATGCGGATCGAGGCGGGTTTCCTGATCCAGACGATAGGCGACCAATTTGCCGTAGAGCACCGCGCTGTAATCCAGACACGCGAGGTTCGGGCGGATCGGCGCCGGTTTGCCGCTGCGCCAGTAGTGGCCGACGAACAGCAACGGTTCATCAACGCCGTAGCGCAGCAAAGTATTTTTTTCAGTGGAAGTCAGCGGCGTCTGCGCCACCGGCTCCGGCAGTGCATCGGGCTGGAAGACGATGTCGCCGTAGGTTTTCGGATCGTCTTCCCAGAATTTGGTACGGAAGAACGAACGCACCAGACCGTCGCCGCTGGTCATGGTCAGACCGTCCGGCAGGCGCATGTCGGTGCCGCGCAGCAGGCGATCGAACACCGTGCTGGCGAAACTCTCGGGGACAGCCGAGGCCTGGAGGAAATGCTCGTCGATGCAGCCATTGGGGAACAGCGCCCGCAACGGTTCGATCAGGCCGGCATCCCAGCAGGCATGCACCACGCGGAAACGTCCGGCATCGACAAACAGCGGCAGGTCATAGAACCAGCGCTGGAAATCGTGCCAGTCGGCGGGATGGCCTTCGAACTGGGTCAGGGTTTCCTGCAGCAGACGCGCGTGGCGCGGCGTGTGTTCGCGCACGAACTGCTTGCCGCTGCCCGGTGGCGCCGGCGTGCCCCAGCCCAGTGCGTTGAATTCGTGATTGCCCATGATGCACAACGCCTGACCGGCCTCGACCATGTCGTGGACGATGTGCAGCGCCTCGCGAATTCGCGGGCCACGGTCAATGATGTCGCCGACGAACACGGCCATGCGCGAAGGATGCCGCCAGACGCCGCCCTGCTTGTGATAACCGAGACGGTCAAGCAAGTGTTCCAGCGTGAGTGCGCATCCGTGCACATCACCGATCAGGTCATAACTGCGCGCAGGATCGAGCATCAGTCGCCTCCACCACCCAACTTGCTGCCCCAGCCGAGCTTGGTGCGGCAGACTTCGTAGTAGTTGTGGTCGAGCGGATGAATCAGCCGCAGCTTCTGCGCTTTCTTGCTGACGGTGATGGTGTCACCCGGCGCGCAGGTGAAATGGTTCTGCCCGTCGCAGGAGACCTGCGGGTAGATCTGCATATTCTTCGACACGACGATTTTCAGCTCGCTGTTGCCATCGACCACGATTGGTCTGCTGGACAACATATGGGGATACATCGGCACGATCACAATGGCGTCGAGCTTGGGATGCATGATCGGTCCACCGGCAGACAACGCATACGCGGTGGAACCGGTCGGCGTGGCGACGATCAGGCCGTCGGCCTTCTGGCTGCAAACAAACTGGCCATCGATGTACAGCTCGAATTCGATCATCCGCGTCGATTTGCCGGGGTGCAAAACCACGTCATTCAGCGCGTCGCCCTGGCCAATGGCCTCGGCATGCCGACGGACTTCGGCTTGCAGCAGGAAGCGGTTTTCCACCAGATAATGGCCGTCGAGTACCTTGGCGACTTCGACTTCCAGCTCATCCGGGCGAATGTCAGTGAGGAACCCGAGGCTGCCACGGTTGATGCCGAGCACCGGAATATTGTGTTTTGCCAGCGCACGGGCGGCGCCGAGCAGGCTGCCGTCACCGCCGACGACGATGACCATGTCGCAGACTTCGCCAAGCATCTTGCGCGACGAGGTCTGCAAGCCGTGGCCGGGCAGGACTTCGGCGATGGTGTCTTCGAGGATCACATGCAGGTGACGATCGAGCAGAAACCGTTTCAGTCGGCGGACGGTATCCAGCACCTGCGAACTGCCCAGGCGACCGATGATGCCGATATTACGAAATTGCTCCATGGGACCTCTGCGGACAATCGAAAACGCGAAAAACCCGATTATGGGCGAAAGCGCCAGATAGACAAAATCCTTTCAGCCTCAAGGGTGTGCCCGGGTTTAAGGCTATGCTCGCAAGATGATCCTATTTCCCGATTTGCTCCAGTTGCCCCACCAATTACGCCATCCGGAAGTGCGCGATCTGGCGTGGGTGATCCTCGCCCCGCCAATGTTGGCCACAACCCCGTGGCCGCAGCGCCATCCGCTGGCCGGCAGTGACTGGGTCGGCAATCCCGAGCAGCTGGAAAACTGGCTGCGCCAACTCGACCGCGACAGCTATGGCTTACTGCATTGGCTGTCGCAGGCACGCACCCGGCGCCTTGGCCTGTATTACGAGCGGCTGTGGCAGTTCGCCGTGCAACATGCGCCGGGCATCCAGTTGATCGCCGCCAACCTGCCGATCCGCCGCGAAGGCCACACCCTCGGTGAACTGGACATGCTGCTGCGTGACCGCGATGGCGTGCATCACCTGGAACTGGCGATCAAGCTCTACCTCGGGCCGCAGGACGGTGACGGCAGTGATTCGTCGCAGTGGTTGGGGCCGGGTTGCCATGATCGACTGGATCGCAAACTGGCGCATTTGAGCGAGCATCAACTGCCGATCTCCGCCCGCCCGGAAAGCCGCGAAGCGCTGGCGGCGCTGGATGTCGGGGCGTTCAATGCGCATTTGTGGCTTGGTGGTTATCTGTTGTATCCGTGGCCGGGGCAGTCTGAATCGCCGAACGGCGCACACCCGCAGCATTTGCGCGGCAGTTGGTTGCATCAGAAGGACTGGCAGGCGTTCGTTGCGCAGCGACCGGCCGGACGCTGGCAGCCCCTGCCCCGTCATGCGTGGCTGGCGCCGGCGCATTACCCGGTGGATCAGGTCTGGAGCGAGGAACATTTGCAGATGTGGCTGGACGATCTGCAACCCTTGGCCCCGGCGCAATTGCTGGTGCGCTTGATCGAGAATGCCCGAGGGGATTGGGAAGAGGCTGAGCGGCTGTTTCTGGTATCCGATCTTTGGCCGAATGTCCCCGGCCAAGCCTGAGTTGTGCTTTGTCAGGACCGGCCCAATCGCTAGCAGGCTAGCTCCCACAGGTTTCACGGTGCACGCATAACCTGTGGGAGCTAGCCTGCTAGCGATTGGGGCCGACACAGCTAAAGGGATAACCGCAAAGCCAAAGCCGCCAAGGTCACCAGCAAAACCGGTACAGTCAGCACAATCCCCACTTTGAAGTAATACCCCCAACCAATCCGAATTCCCTTGCGCTCCAGCACATGCAGCCACAACAACGTCGCCAGACTGCCAATCGGCGTGATCTTCGGCCCCAGGTCGCTGCCGATCACGTTGGCGTAGATCATCGCCTCCTTGACCACCCCGCTCGCCTGACTGGCATCAATCGACAGCAACCCGATCAACACCGTGGGCAAGTTGTTCATGATCGACGACAACAGCGCCGTCAGCAGCCCGGTGCCCAGCGCCGCGCCCCACACGCCGTACCCGGCGAACACGTCGAGCCAGCCGGCGAGATACCCGGTCAACCCGGCGTTGCGCAGGCCATAGACCACGAGGTACATGCCCAGCGAGAAAATCACGATCTGCCACGGTGCCTCCTTGAGCACCTTGCGCGTGGATATCTTGTGCCCACGGGCGGCGATGCCCAGCAGCAGCGCTGCGCACACGGCGGAAATCGCGCTGATCGGAATGCCCAGCGGTTCCAGCGCAAAACATCCAGCGAGCAAAATCAGCAGCACCACCCAACCGGCGTAGAACGTGGCTTTGTCGTGGATCGCCGATGCTGGCGGCTCTAGCTGTTCCGGATCGTACGTCTTGGGAATGTCGCGACGAAAAAACCACATCAACACCGCCAGTGTCGCCGCAACGCTGACGAAATTGACCGGCACCATCACCGCCGCGTAGCGGTTGAAGCCGATATGAAAGAAGTCTGCCGAGACAATATTGACCAGATTCGACACCACCAGCGGCAGGCTCGCGGTGTCGGCGATAAACCCCGCGCCCATGACGAACGCCAGTGTCGCGGTCTTCGAAAAGCGCAACGCCAGCAACATCGAGATGACGATGGGCGTGAGAATCAGCGCCGCGCCGTCATTGGCGAACAGCGCCGACACCAGTGCGCCGAGCAACACCATGAAAGCGAACAGCCGACGTCCGCTGCCCCGCCCCCAACGCGCCACATGCAAGGCTGCCCAGGCGAAAAACCCGGCCTCGTCGAGCAACAGGCTGATGATGATCAACGCAACAAAAGTGCCGGTGGCGTTCCAGATGATCTGCCACACCAGCGGAATATCACTGAGGTGAACAACGCCAAAAATCAGCGCCAGTACCGCGCCGAATACCGCACTCCAACCGACCCCGAGGCCTTTGGGTTGCCAGATCACCAAGGTGATGGTCAGCAGAAAAATCAGTGAAGCAGCCAGCATTCGCAACAGCCTTGTTCAATATTTCTGGAAGTGCAGCCTACTTGTGGCGAGGGGATTTATCCCCGTTGGGTTGCGAAGCGACCCCCTGCGATCGATAGTCATACCTAGATCACAGATTTGACGACTGCTGCGCAGCCGAACGGGGATAAATCCCCTCGCCACAGGGTTTAGCAAGTGAAGTTATTTCTTGTGTTGCTCTACAAACTGCCCATACGCATTGATAAAACTTTGCAGAAAAGGTTTCACCGTTTCACTCAACTTGCCTGATTCATCGAATGCCGTGCCCGCGCCGCCCAGATACGCCTCCGGCTGCTGCATGCAAGGCACATTGAGAAACACAAACGACTGGCGCAAATGCTGATTCGCGCCAAAACCACCGATGGCGCCCGGTGAAACGCTGATCACCGCGCCGGGCTTGCCGCCCCACACACTCTTGCCATAAGGCCGTGATCCGACGTCGATGGCGTTCTTCAATGGCGCCGGAACCGAGCGGTTGTACTCAGGGGTCACAAACAGCACCGCGTCGGATGAGCCAACTTCCTGACGGAAAGTGCTGTAGGCTGCGGGCGGTGAATCGCCGTCGATGTCTTCGTTGTACAGTGGCAGATCGCCAATTTCGACAATCTTCAACTTGAGATTCGCTGGTGCCAGCTCTGCCAGCGCCAAGGCGACTTTGCGGTTGATCGAAGCTTTGCGCAAACTACCGACCACTACGGCGACGTTGTAGACATTGCTCATGGAAGACTCTCGACTGTCCGTGGGAAGAGCCAGTAGTTATAGATGATCCGGCGACGGTTCGACCAGAGGACGAGGGAAATTCCCGCGTCTCGATTATTTTTTTCCTGTAGGAAAACTTACGGCGCTTGCTGGCGGTCTACAAAGCCGCAAATCAAGCGTTTTATCTCCAGAGGTTCTAAGCAGATGGCAGCAGTACTCGTCGGTCAGTTCCATGCAAGAGATGCGGAAGGCCGCGTTTATTCCGTGCATGAATTCCAGGAATCCACCCCGTCGGCAGACGGTTCTACTGGCTCGGAGCCTGTCACCACCTACAAACTGGCCATTGGCGATCGCATCAACAAGGTCAGCGACACCGAATTCATGCTGGTTCAATCGGGCATCACCCTGACTCGCGAACCCGAGCCAATGATTGCTTCATAACCGAGCGTTATGAGCAGAAGTCATATGCGCAGACTTGGGGTAGGATTCAGCCACTGACCCCACCTGCTGAACATGGACTTCACGCATGCGTTTACGTCATATCGAAGTGATTCAGGCGCTCTTGCAGACCGGTCACCTGGGCACCGCAGCCGAATGGTTGCAGTTACCGGTGGCCGACGTCGAAGAGCGTTTGCGTGAAGCCGAGAGTCAGTTGGGTTTCATGCTGTTCGCCAGCGTGCGCGGGCGTCTGCAATCGACGCCTGAAGCACGGGCGCTGCAAGTCGAAATCGCTCATGTCTATGAAGCGCTGGAACCCGTACAGCGTCTGGCCAGCAGCCTCAAACAATACCTCGCCCCGCCCCTGCGCATCATCGGCACCCCGCCGCTGGCGCAACAACTGTTGCCACAAAGCCTTGCTGCCCTGCGTCGGCGCCTGCCCGATGCGCCTTGCAGTCTGCTCAGCGCCGCTACTTGCGACATCGTCCGTAGCCTGCTGCTGCGCGAAAGCGATCTGGGCCTGAGCCTGCACGATCCCGAACATCCCGACATTCACTGCCAGCCGCTGGCCCACGGCAAGCTGCAATTGCTCGCGCCTCACGGCTGGCTGCAACCGAAGCAAAAGTACATTTCCGTGGCGGATCTGGCCGGTCAGGCAATGGTCGGCCTCGAAGGCCAGGACCCATTGAGCCCGGTGCTGGAAAACAAACTGCAAGCGTTGCGCCCGGCCCCGAGCATCCAGACCCGGGTGCAAACCCACCAGATGATGCGCAGCATGGTCGAGGCCGGTGAAGGCCTGGCCATCGTCGACCCGTTCACCGCCCTCGGCGCCCGCGCTGCAGGGCTTGATGTGTGTCCGCTGTCGCCCGCCGTGCCGATCAGCCTGTATGCGCTGACCTTCAGGCACGCAACGCCGTCAGCGGCGATTCAGACCCTGCTGGGCATCATCACGGAACAAGCCGAGGCGATGCTGGCGAGTTGACCGGGTTTTCCAGCGGATTATCGAACAGCCGATACCAAAACAACGCCACTTCGGCGGTGTTCGGATCAATCCCGCGATAGCGCAGATGGTCGATGCCGCCAATCAGATAACCACAACGCTCATACAGCCGACAGGCGCCGAGGTTGTTGTTCTGGGTTTCGAGCATGATCCCCGGCAGTTTTTTCTTGCGACTCCAGAACTGCGCGACATCCAGCAACGCCTTGGCCACGCCGTGGCGCCGCGCCGGTGCGTGTACCGCCAGCTCATCGATATGGGCGAAGCCGTTCCAGTTGGTGCTGATCACCAGATGACCGACTGGCTCGTCGTCGAGGTAGGCCATAAAGATCGCGCTGTCAGCCGCATCGCGAAAGCTGCTGAACTCCTCGGGGTCGATACCGTAGCACTTGCGATACGGCACGATGGGCGTCACCGGCCATTGCTCGACCGGCTGACCAATGTGCGCCGTGCCATACGCGGCGACCTCAAAACTGAAATCGCTACCCCAGATATAAGGCGCAAAACCTTCATCGGCGACCCGCACCGACAGCCCTGGGTGTTTTGGATTCATGACCGGTTGCATACTCGGGAAAGTCCTCATTCCTTGACACAATCAACGGTGTATTGCCGTCCATTGCCTTCATCTTCGTGCTGTAGTCCGTGCACATCGGCGACAAAACCGGGAAAGCTGCTATCGAACGTACGGGCGAATTTCAAATAATCGATAATCGAGCGGGTTGATTCAGTGAAGCGCTCACCGGGCATGATCAATGGAATCCCCGGTGGATACGGCACCAGCATCACCGCCGCAATACGTCCCTCAAGCTCATCAATCGGCACCGCCTCGACTTCGCAACGCACCAGATGATCGTATGCGTGCGCAGGTTTCATGGCGATTTCCGGAAGCACGGTGTACATGCGCTTGAGGTGTTTGGCGGTGGCGTTGCTGCGGTAGCAGGCGTGCAGTTGATCGCACAGGTCACGCAGGCCCATACCGCGATAGCGCGACGCGTCCTGCTGCGCGACACATGGCAGGCAGGTCACGAGACTGACGTTGGCGTCGTAACTGCGTTTGAACTCCAACAGCTCCGTGAGCAACGTGCTCCACTTGCCCTTGGTGATGCCCATCGAAAACAGCACCAGAAACGAATACAGGCCCGTCTTCTCGACGACCAGACCGCGCTCCCAGAGAAACTTGCTGACCACCGCCGCTGGAATGCCCTTCTCGCTCAACGCACCACCAGCATTCAGCCCCGGCATCACCAGCGTGACCTTGATCGGATCGAGCAGCACGTAGTCGTCGCTGACTTCACCGAAACCATGCCAGTCGGCATCAGGTTGCAGCAGCCAGTCTTCGGTCTGCACCCGATCGATGCCCTCGACGCCCGGTGGCTGCCAGATCGAAAACCACCAGTCGTCAGCGGCAATGTGCTGGCGCAGATTGGCCAGCGCGCGGCGAAAGCTCAGCGCCTCATCGAAGGTTTCCTGCAACAGCGAACGACCGGCCGGGCCTTCCATCATCGCCGACGCCACGTCCAGCGACGCGATGATGCTGTACTGCGGCGAGGTCGAGATATGCATCATGAACGCTTCATTGAAGCGATCCCGATCCAGTTGCCGTGCGCCGCCGTCCTGTACATGAATCATCGACGCCTGACTGAACGCCGCGAGCAGTTTATGAGTGGAATGGGTGGTGAACACCAACGGGCTGTCGGCACTGCGCGAGGTGGCCATGCCGTAGCGCCCGGCGAAGAACTCGTGAAACGCCGCGTAGGCGTACCACGCTTCGTCGAAATGCAGGACTTCGACGCTGTTGCCGAGGCTCTGCTTGATCAGCTCGGCGTTGTAGCACAGGCCGTCGTAGGTCGAGTTGGTGATCACCGCCAGTTTGACCTTCGGCTCGCGACCCTTGGTCAGCGGACTGGTGTCGATCTTGGCCTTGATCGATTCGCGACTGAACTCGCTCAGCGGGATCGGGCCGATAATCCCCAGTTCGTTGCGTTCGGGACACAGATACAGCGGGATCGCACCGGTCATGATGATCGCGTGCAGTACCGACTTGTGGCAGTTGCGATCAACCAGCACCAGATCATCGCGACCGACCATCGAGTGCCAGACGATCTTGTTGGCGGTCGAGGTGCCATTGATCACGAAAAAGGTGTGATCGGCGCCGAAATTGCGCGCAGCACGCTCTTCGGCTTCGGCGAGCGGGCCGGTGTGATCGAGCAGTGAACCGAGTTCCGGCACCGACACCGACAAGTCCGAACGCAGGGTGTTTTCACCGAAAAACTGGTGAAACGCCTGCCCCACCGGACTCTTGTGATACGCCACGCCGCCGCCATGACCCGGCGTGTGCCACGAATAGTTGGAATCGGCCGTGTGCTGCACCAGCGCCTTGAAAAACGGTGGCAGAAGACCATCGAGATACTTGCGCGCCGCCCGTGCGACTTGTCGCGCCAGGAACGGCACGGTGTCTTCGAACAGATAAAGAATTCCGCGCAACTGATTGAGTTCGGCCATGGCATCGGCCGGAGCATTTTCCAGCGTGACCTGCTCGCCCAAGGCAAAGATCGGTAAATCCGGCGCCCGCACCCGCGCCAGGCCGATCAGTTCGGCCATGTTCTGCAACAGATGCGAGTTGGTGCTGGCGTCCTCGGCGGCAATCAGCATGCACGCCAAGCCATGATGGGTTGAAGCCACCAGTCGCCCTTCGGTGTAGTCAGTGGCCGAAACGATACTGAAACCTTCCTGCTCCAACTCTCGTGCGATGCCACGGATACGATCACCGGCGACCGTGTCGGCCTTGATGTCGCGATGGACGATCAACACCGGAAACTTCAAATCTTTGTACATGGGGCTCAGTGTCCTGAGGCGGCGGATTTCGGTCCGCCAATCAACTCAGGGTAGAGGGTTGCAGCGGATGTGGCGAGGGTGGCCACTTGTCAGTAGTTCCAAAAGCAAAAGATCGCAGCCTTCGGCAGCTCCTACATTGGAATGCGATCCCCTGTAGGAGCTGCCGAAGGCTGCGATCTTTTAAGGTGTTACGCCTGAGCTTCGGCTTCGAGCAACTGCGTCCACAACGCTGGGGCGCCGGCCGACTTGGCGATGATTTCCAGACGCACCTGATGCGCTGCCAGCTCTTCCTCGGTCGCCCGAATAATCCGCGCCGGCACCCGATCAGCCGGCAGACGACGGATTTCCGTGGCCGAGTTGTCTGAGCCATCACCCGAGCCATTACCGTCGGAAGCGTTACCGGCCAGCGACAGACTGGTCTGGCCACCGGTCATGGTCAGGTAGACGTCGGCGAGAATCTCCGAGTCGAGCAATGCGCCGTGCAGTTCACGGCCGGAGTTGTCGACGCCATAACGTTTGCACAACGCATCGAGGCTGTTGCGCTGGCCCGGGTGACGTTCCCGGGCCATCATCAGGGTGTCGAGGATCGAGCAATGCTGCGTGATGTCGGCGCGATCACGCTGGCCTATCAAGGCGAATTCGTTGTTGATGAAGCCAACGTCGAACGCCGCGTTATGGATGATCAGCTGCGCGCCTTTGATGAACTCAAAGAACTCGTCGGCGACTTCATTGAAACGCGGCTTGCCGACCAGGAATTCGTTGGTGATGCCGTGGACGCCGATGGCGCCTTCATCACTCTCGCGATCCGGTTGCAGGTAAACGTGAAAATGCCGGCCCGTCAGGCGCCGACCGATCAGCTCGACACAACCGATTTCGACAATCCGGTGGCCGTCGGTCACCGGCATGCCGGTGGTTTCGGTATCGAGTACAACGGATCTGGTGGCCATCAGTGCTCAGCTCTCAACGGGTCAATCGTGCAAAAGCGGCGATATTAACACGCTCATGGCGCGAGTCGCCCATCGGCGCTTGATCGGCGCTCATGCAGTTTTTAACAATCATTAGCAATCTTCATAAAGTCTGGCGGGAAGCCACTTGTTAGCGTGCGCGGCTTGTTTCCCACGGATAAAAACGCGTCATGAAGACTGCACACGTTTTATTGATTGGCGCCTGCTTGCTGACCACCGAAGCCGGCGCCACCAGTTTTGTCATGAGTACCGACATCACCATGAGCCTGACGCTCAGTTCCAGCAAAGGCACCAGTGGTTCATTCAAGGACGACAAGATCGTGCTGGCCGCGAAGGATGATGCGGCGGCGTTTGTGGCCAGTCACGGGGAAATTCGCGGGGTGCGGATGGAGGCGGCGCTGGTGCGGATTCGCGAGGTATTGAAGGACTCTGCTTTCAGCGATCAGCAATTGGCTGAAGCCATCCTGACCCTGTAAACCCAATCCCTGTAGGAGCTGCGGCACGCTGCGATCTTTTGATTTTGGTTTTTAAAAGATCAAAAGATCGCAGCGTGCCGCAGCTCCTACACAAGCATCAGTCCTGCTTGTAGCCACGGATTTCGTCTACGCCACGGTTGGCGAGCTGGTCAGCCCGCTCGTTACCATGATGTCCAATGTGCCCACGCACCCATTTCCAAGTGACCTTGTGGCGGTTGACCTGTTCGTCCAGCTCTTTCCACAGATCAGCGTTTTTCACCGGCTCTTTCGCGGCAGTCTTCCAGCCGCGCTTCTTCCAGTTGACCATCCACTCGTTGATGCCTTTCATCACGTATTGCGAGTCAGTCACCAGCAGCACTTCGCAAGGTCGCTTGAGGGCTTCGAGGCCACGGATTGCGCCGAGCAGTTCCATGCGGTTGTTGGTGGTATTGGCTTCGCCGCCCCACAATTCCTTTTCGGTGCCCTTGCACACCAGCAACGCGCCCCAGCCGCCCGGGCCGGGATTGCCTTTGCAGGCGCCGTCAGTGAACAGTTCTACGCTATCGACGCTATCAGTCATGCCAGTCAATCCAGAAAAAATGCACGGCCCCGCCGATCACGGATCGACGATGGCCCGGGCCGGGACACGCCCGGCCACACAGAAAAAGAAGGTTTACGGTTCGATGCGGCGTCGGTTGACCTTGGCCATCGGCAGCGGAATCAGCTTGCCCATTGGCTCGCGGCGCTCCTGACGCACGGGACGCAGCCCAACCACAATCTTGCGCGCCACCAATAAATAGAAGCCTCCGCCCGACAGCTGCCAGTCACCGGCCTTGCGTTCCCAGCCGGCCAGACGGGCCTGCCACTTGGGCGACGCGAGCGGCGGACGATAGCATCCGAAGCGGCGTTTCTCCAGCGCGAAGCCCAGCAGATTGAGCCAGTCGGCGACTCGTGACGGCGAGATACAACGGGCCTGACGCATGGCGTCATGGGTGAATACATGACGTAAACCCCAAGTGCTCCACGGATTGATGCCGACGATCAGCAGATGCCCGCCCGGCCGCACACTGCTCGCTGCTTCACGCAGCAAGCCATGGGGCGACAGGCAGAAATCCAGACCATGCTGCAACACCACCACATCGGCGGCATGCTCGCTCAACGGCCAGGCCTGTTCTTCACAGACGATCTCGACACCCGGCAATGGTGCACCGAGGCGCACATTACGCTGCACCTGCGGCGCTGACGGCGGGGTCTGGGCCGACGGGCCGTAATGCACCAGATAGCCGCCAAAGAACCGGCCCAACTCGTCTTCGAGCATGCGCCGTTCTTCGTCCAGCAAAAATTGCCCGATGGGCCCGGACAGCCATTCCCGGGCAGCGCTGATCAACGCCAGCCAGTCGGGGTCGGCCTGAGCGAACGCTTTATCAGTCATCGCATGCATTCTCCAAAGCCTCAGGAACCTCTAAGATGCGCCAATGTTTTCCGCTTGGCGAATCCGAAGATGATACAGATCAGTGCCCTGCCCGCGTTCACCGACAACTACATCTGGTTGTTACAGGATCACCGCACTCAACGCTGCGCCGTAGTCGATCCGGGCGATGCCGCGCCCGTGCAGGCCTGGCTCGATGCGCATCCCGAGTGGACGCTGAGCGATATCCTGATCACCCACCACCATCATGACCATGTCGGCGGCGTTGAAACGCTGAAAAGCCTGATTGGGGCCAAGGTCTATGGCCCGGCCAGCGAAAACATCCCGGGCCGCGACGTGGCGCTCAAGGACAACGACAAGGTCAACGTGCTCGGCTGGGACTTCGACGTCTATGCCGTGCCCGGCCACACCTTGGGCCACATCGCCTACTACCATCACGGCTTGCTGTTTTGTGGCGACACCCTGTTTGCCGCCGGTTGTGGCCGACTGTTCGAAGGCACGCCGCAACAGATGCACGAATCGCTCAGCCGCCTCGCCGCTTTACCCGAGGATACGCTGGTCTACTGCACGCATGAATACACGTTGAGCAACCTGAAATTCGCCGTCGCGGTAGAACCGGGTAACGCCGACATTGCCGCCCGTCTGGAAAAAGCCACCCAGCAACGGGAAAAAGGCGTCATGACGCTGCCCTCGACCCTAGCCCTGGAAAAGCTCACAAATCCCTTTTTACGTACCGGTGAAACATTAGTTACACAAAAAGTGGACGAACGGAATGGCGCTCAAAACCGGGCGCCGAGCGAGGTTTTTGCGGCTCTGCGGGCATGGAAAGATAAGTTCTAAGACGAGCACCGCTTGGTACAAAAATTCTGAAAGGTTGACCTATGGGGGTGCGCTTTCTAGAATCGCCCGACATTTTTGCCCGGAACTTACTTCCAGCCAATGTCGTCATCCATACGTAAGTCCGTCAATTCAGACACGTTGACCCGCCTGGCTCAAGCCATCGCGGTGGCTGTGTCCGCCACGCTGGCGGGCTGTTCCAGCCATGCTCCACAGCCTGAGGCGAGCCATACGCCGAACATCGCTGCGCGAGCCAAGCAGAAACCGATCTGGCTGACTGAAAAAGCGAGCCCGCAGGCACCTCAGGATGTCTGGGAACGCATGCGTCAGGGCTTCCAGCTTCAGGACGGCCTGGGCGTCAACCCGCGCATCGAGCAACAGCGCCTGTGGTTCGCCAGCAATCCATCCTTTCTCGAGAATGCCGGCGAACGTGGCAGCCTCTATATCCATTACATCGTCGAGCGTCTTGAAGAACGCAACATGCCGCTGGAACTGGCGCTGCTGCCAGTGATTGAAAGCGCCTACAACCCAATGGCCTATTCCCGGGCCGACGCAGTGGGTCTGTGGCAATTCATTCCTTCCACCGGGCGTTACTTCAACCTGCGTCAGACCCGTTTCTATGATGGCCGTCGCGATATCACCGCCTCGACCACCGCCGCGATGGACTACCTGACCCGCCTGCACGACATGTTCAACGGCGACTGGCTGCTGGCCCTGGCGGCGTATAACGCCGGTGAAGGCACCGTCAGCCGCGCCATCGAACGTAACGAAAAACTCGGTTTGCCAACGGATTACTGGAACCTGCCATTGCCGGCGGAAACCCAGGCCTACGTGCCGAAGCTGCTGGCCCTGTCGCAAGTGGTGTTGTCGCCTGAAGCTTACGGCGTCAACCTCAACCCGATTGCCAACGAACCGTATTTCCAGGTTGTCGAGATCAACCAGCGCATGGACCTGTCGAAGGTTGCTGCGGTGGCCAACATCGACGAAGACGAGCTGTTCCAGCTCAACCCGGCCTTCAAGCAACGCACCACCATCGACGGCCCTCAGCATCTGCTGGTGCCGACGTCCAAGGCGCAATTGCTGACCGCCAGCCTGCAGACCATGCGTCCTGATGAGCTGATCAGCCCACGCTCGCTGAAACCAGTGTTCGAAGGTGCTGACCCAAGCGAAGTGGCGCAGCTCAAGCGCGCTTACCGTGTAAAACGCGGTGACAACCTCGGCTCCATCGCCAAGGCCAACAAGGTCGAAGTGAAGGATCTGCAGCGCTGGAACAAGATGACCGGCAAAAACCTCAAGGTCGGTCAGACCCTGGTGATGCGCGACACCACCAAACGCAGCCCTGCAAGCAAATCCAACGGTCGGATCAACACCGTGGTTGCGTCCAACAGCAAGGCTGGCGGCAAGGTCGAAAGCAAGAAGCAGCAGACCCAGTACAAGGTCAAGCAAGGCGATTCGCTGTACATGGTTGCCAAACGTTTCAACGTCGAGATGCAACATCTCAAGCGCTGGAACCCGGGCACCGGCAAAGCGCTGAAGCCTGGGCAGATGCTCACGGTTTATCAGCCGCATTGATGAAAGAGCCCCTGAATTTCAGGGGCTTTTTTTCGGCTGGCTAATTCCTGTGGCGAGGGGATTTATCCCCGTTGGGACGCGAAGCGTCCCTTTATGTTCTTCAAAACCAAGGGGACCGCTGCGCAGTCCATCGGGGATAAATCCCCTCGCCACGGAGCAAAGCAGGCAAGCATTGCGCGCTGATTAACCCCGCATTAACCCGCTGTCTTTTTCCTGTCCAGACAAGCTGTTACTGTACGGCCCACAAAGCCCAAGCCGCCTGGATCGGATCTGACTTGAAGCGTCCCCTCCTCCTGTTCCTGATCAGCCTGGCCTTGAGCTCACCCGCAAGCGCGACGATCACCGAAAGCCACGGTTATGCGCAGTTCGGCACGCTCAAGTACCCGGCCAGTTTTACCCACTTCGACTGGGTCAACCCGCAAGCGCCCAAGGGCGGTACGTTGCGGGTGATGGCGTTTGGCACCTTCGATACGCTCAATCCGTACACTTTCAAGGGCACCAGCCCGGTTACCACGCCGAACTTCCTGCAATACGGCATCAACGAGCTGAACGAGCCGCTAATGGTCGGCACCGGCCAGTATTCGCCGTCCGGTGATGAGCCCGCGTCCAGTTATGGCCTGATCGCGCAGTCGGTGGAATACAGCGAAGATCGCAGTTGGGTGGTATTCAATCTGCGTCCGCAGGCACGCTTCCATGACGGCACGCCGATCACCGCCTATGACGTGGCGTTCTCCTATCGTTTGCTGCTCAAGGAAGGCCATCCGCTGTACCGCACCGCCCTTCAGGAAGTGTCGCGGGTCGACATCCTCAACCCGCAGCGCATCCGTTTCGTGCTGAAGCGCTCCGGCAATCCGTTGCTGATCCTGCGCCTGGGTGAGTTGCCGGTGCTGCCGCAGCATTACTGGAAAGGTCGCGACTTCAAGGCGACCACCTTCGAGCCGCCGCTGGGCAGTGGGCCGTACCGCATCACCTCGGTTACGCCGGGACGCCAGTTGATCTTCGAACGCGACAAGGATTACTGGGGCAAGGACCTGCCAGTCAATCGCGGCAAATACAATTTCGATCGCATGGAAGTCGAGTTCTACCGCGACAGCGACGTGGCTTTCGAAGCGTTCAAGGCCGGCGAATTCGATATCTACATTGAGCATCAGGCGAAGAACTGGGCCAACGGCTACAACTTTCCGGCAGTGCGCCGTGGCGACGTGATCAAGGCGCAGATCCAGCACCAGATCCCGACCCAGAGCCAAGGGTTGTTCATGAACACCCGGCGCCCGGCGTTTGCCGACGTGAAAGTGCGCGAAGCCATGGGCCTGATGTTCGACTTCGAGTGGACCAACCGCGCGCTGTTCAGCGACGCCTATAAGCGCACGACCAGTTACTACCCCAACAGCGAATTCTCCGCCAGCGGCCTGCCGGTCGGGCATGAATGGCTGATGCTCAAACCGTACAAGGATCAACTCCCGGCCAGACTGTTCACCGAGCCGTTCACCTTGCCGCAGACCGACGGTCGCGGCATCCCCCGGGAAACCATGCGCAAGGCGCTGGCATTGCTCGCAGAGGCAGGCTGGAAGCTCAACGGCCAGCGCCTGCAAAACGCCGCAGGCCAGCCACTGAGCTTCGAGCTGCTGCTGGTCAATCCGAATCTGGAACGCATCCTCCAGCCCTACATCGAAAGCCTTAACAGCATCGGCATCGACGCGCGGCTGCGCACGGTCGATCGCGCCCAGTACAAACAACGTCTGGATCAGTTCGATTTCGACATGATCCTGATGACGCTCAACCAGAGCCTCAGCCCCGGACTGGAACAATGGCAGTACTTCCACTCCAGTCAGGTCGGGGTCAAGGGCAGCAAGAATTACGCGGGCATCGCCAATCCGGTGGTCGATCACCTGCTCGAACAACTGCTCGCCGCGAAAAACCGCGATGAACAAGTCGCCGCCGGCAAAGCGCTGGACCGGGTGTTGCTGTGGCAGCACTACAGCATTCCCAACTGGTACCTCAATTATCACCGTCTGGCTTACCGCAACCGGTTCGCCTTCGTCAGCACGCCGCCCTACACCCTGGGCCTGAGCGCGTGGTGGCTGAAATCTTCGGAGAAAGGTCAATGAAAGCCATCCGCGCCCTGCTCGTGCAGGCCAGCGGTCTGATGTTCGCCGGGCTGGCCTTTGCCGCCCCGCAACACGCCGTGACCCTGTACAACGAGCCGCCGAAGTACCCGGCCAATTTCAAGTATTTCGATTATGTGAACCCTGATGCACCGAAGGGCGGAGTGTTCCGTCAGGCCGGGTTCGGCGGCTTCGACAGCCTCAACCCGTTCATCAGCAAAGGCGTGCCGGCGGACGACGTCGGGCAGATCTACGACACCCTGACCAAACACGGCCTCGATGAACCCTTCACCGAATATGGCCTGATTGCCGGCAAAATCGAAAAAGCCCCGGACAACTCGTGGGTGCGTTTCTATCTGCGTCCCGAAGCACGTTTCAATGACGGTCACCCGGTGCGCGCCGAAGACGTGGTGTTCAGCTTCCAGACCCTGACCAAGGAAGGCTCGCCGCTGTATCGCGGCTACTACAGCGACGTCGACGAAGCCATCGCCGAAGACCCGCTCACCGTGCTGTTCAAGTTCAAACACAACAACAATCGCGAGCTGCCGCTGATCCTCGGCCAGTTGCCGGTGCTGCCGAAACACTGGTGGGCTGACCGCGACTTCACCAAAGGCAACCTGGAAATCCCGCTGGGCAGCGGCCCCTACAAGGTCACTCAGGTGAAGGCCGGGCGTTCGGTGCGCTACGAGCGCGTCAAGGATTACTGGGGCAAAGACCTGCCGGTCAACCGTGGTTTCAACAACTTCGACGTGATGACCACCGACTACTACCGTGACAACACCGTCGCCCTCGAAGCGCTGAAGGCCGGGCAGTTCGATTACTGGCTGGAAATGACCGCGAAGAACTGGGCCAACGCCTACAACGTTCCGGCGGTCACCGAAGGTCGACTGATCAAGGAATTGATCCCCAACAGCAACCCGACCGGCATGCAGGGCTTCGTCTTCAATCTGCGCCGCCCGGTGTTCCAGGACGTGCGGGTGCGTCAGGCACTCGGCCTGCTGTTCGATTTCGAATGGACCAACAAGCAACTGTTCAACGGCGCTTACGTGCGCACCCGCAGCTATTTCGAGAACTCGGAAATGGCCGCCACCGGCCTGCCTGACGCCGATCAACTGGCGATCCTCGACCCGTTCCGCAGCAAACTGCCGGCGCAGGTTTTCAGCGAAGCGTTCGACAATCAGAAGACCGACGCCAGCGGCATGATCCGCACCCAGCAGCGCGAGGCTTATCAACTGCTGCAAGAGGCCGGCTGGAAGATCGTCGATGACAAAATGGTCGATACCACCGGCAAACCGGTGGTCATTGAATTTCTGCTCGCGCAGACCGAATTCGAACGCGTACTGCTGCCGTTCAAGCGCAATCTGGCTGACCTCGGCATCGATCTGGTGATTCGTCGCGTAGACGTTTCGCAGTACATCAACCGCGTGCGTTCGCGGGACTTCGACATGATCGTCGGCAGCTTCCCGCAGTCCAACTCGCCGGGTAACGAGCAACGTGAGTTCTGGATGAGTGCTGCCGCCGACAAGGCCAGCAGCCGCAACTCCATGGGCCTGAAAGATCCGATCGTCGATCAACTGGTCGAGAACCTGATCAACGCCGATTCGCGCAAGAGTCTGGTGGCCCATGCGCGCGCACTCGACCGCGTGCTGCAATGGGGTTATTACGTGATCCCCAACTGGCACATCAAGACCTGGCGCGTGGCTTACTGGAACCACATCGGCCACCCGAAAGTCTCCCCCAAGTACGACATCGGCATTAACACCTGGTGGATCAAGCCAGATGCGAAGCCGGCGATAGAAGTCGAAACCAAACTGCAAGCCGACCCTGCGGGAACGGAGTAATCAGATGCTGGCGTACATTTTTCGGCGACTGTTGCTGATCATCCCGACCCTGTTCGGCATTTTGCTGATCAACTTCGTGATCATTCAGGCCGCGCCCGGCGGGCCGGTGGAGCAGATGATCGCCAAGCTTGAAGGCTTCGAAGGCGCCACCAGCCGCATTGCCGGCGGCGGTGCCGAAGTGTCGGTGGCCGGTTCCGCCTATCGCGGTGCGCAAGGTCTGGACCCGGCGCTGATCAAGGAAATCGAGCACATGTACGGGTTCGACAAGTCGGCCCCGGAACGTCTGTGGATCATGGTCAAGAACTACGCCACGCTGGACTTCGGCGACAGCTTCTTCCGCGACGCCAAGGTCATCGATCTGATCAAGGAAAAGATGCCGGTGTCGATCTCGCTCGGGCTGTGGAGCACGCTGATCATGTACCTGGTGTCGATCCCGCTGGGGATCGCCAAGGCTACGCGGCATGGCAGCCATTTCGATGTATGGACCAGCTCGGCGATCATCGTCGGTTATGCGATCCCCGCGTTTCTGTTTGCGATTCTGTTGATCGTGGTGTTCGCCGGCGGCAGTTATCTGGACTGGTTTCCGTTGCGCGGGCTGACCTCGAACAACTTCGATGAGCTGAGTTTCGGTGGCAAGATCCTCGACTACTTCTGGCACCTGGCGCTGCCGGTGACCGCGCTGGTGATCGGCAACTTCGCGACCATGACCCTGCTGACCAAAAACAGCTTCCTCGACGAGATAAACAAGCAGTACGTGGTCACCGCCAAGGCCAAGGGCCTGACTCGGCATCGTGTGCTTTACGGCCATGTGTTCCGTAACGCGATGCTGTTGGTGATTGCCGGTTTCCCATCGGCGTTCATCGGGATTTTCTTTACCGGCTCGCTGCTGGTCGAAGTGATTTTCTCCCTCGACGGTCTCGGCCTGATGAGTTTCGAAGCGGCGATCAACCGCGATTACCCGGTGGTGTTCGGCACCCTGTTCATCTTCACCCTGCTGGGGCTGGTGGTGAAACTGATCGGCGACCTCACCTACACCCTGGTCGATCCGCGTATCGACTTCGAAAGCCGGGAGCATTGAGATGAACCTGTCCCCGCTCAATCGACGACGTTTCGAACTGTTCAAGGCCAACAAGCGCGGCTGGTGGTCGCTGTGGCTGTTTCTGATCCTGTTCGGCCTGAGCCTCGGCGCCGAACTGATCGCCAACGACAAACCGCTGGTGGTGCATTACGACAACAGTTGGTATTTCCCGGCAATCAAGCGCTACCCGGAAACCACCTTCGGCGGTGAATTCCCGCTGGAGGCCAACTACAAGAGTCCGTACATCCGCAAACTGCTGGAAGCCAAGGACGCGTGGGTGCTCTGGGCGCCGATTCCCTACAGCTATCAAAGCATCAACTACGACCTGAAAGTCCCGGCCCCGGCCCCGCCCTCGGCGGACAATCTGCTGGGCACCGACGATCAGGGCCGTGATGTGCTGGCGCGGGTGATTTACGGTTTCCGCATTTCGGTGCTATTTGCGCTGACACTGACCGTGGCCAGCTCGATCATCGGCGTGATCGCCGGCGCCCTTCAGGGTTTCTATGGCGGTTGGGTCGATCTGGCCGGCCAGCGCTTTCTGGAGATCTGGTCAGGCTTGCCGGTGTTGTACCTGCTGATCATCCTCGCCAGTTTCGTCCAGCCGAATTTCTGGTGGCTGCTGGGGATCATGCTGCTGTTCTCGTGGATGAGTCTGGTCGACGTGGTGCGCGCCGAGTTCCTCCGTGGGCGCAACCTTGAATACGTGCGCGCGGCGCGGGCGCTGGGCATGCAGAATGGCGCGATCATGTTCCGCCATATCCTGCCCAACGCCATGGTTTCGACCATGACCTTCATGCCGTTCATCCTCACTGGCGCTATCGGCACCCTCACCGCTTTGGACTTCCTCGGTTTCGGCTTGCCGGCCGGCAGTCCGTCGCTGGGTGAACTGGTGGCGCAGGGCAAATCCAACCTGCAAGCGCCGTGGCTGGGCATGAGTGCCTTCGCCGTGTTGGCGCTGATGTTGAGTTTGCTGGTGTTTATCGGCGAGTCCGCTCGCGATGCCTTCGACCCGAGGAAGTGAAATGAATCAGGACAATCTGATCGAAGTGCGCGACCTCGCCGTCGAATTCGGTTTCGGCGAGCGTCTGCACCGGGTCGTTGAAGGCGTGAGCTTCGACATCAAGCGCGGCGAGACGCTGGCGCTGGTCGGCGAAAGCGGCTCAGGCAAATCGGTGACGGCGCACTCGATCCTGCGCTTGCTGCCCTACCCGCTGGCCCGCCATCCGGCCGGCAACATCATGTATTCCGGGCAAAACCTGCTGGGGCTCAGCGAGAAAACCATTCGCCACATCCGTGGCAACCGCATCGCGATGATCTTTCAAGAGCCGATGACCTCGCTCAACCCGCTGCACTCGATCGAGAAGCAGATCAACGAGGTGCTGGGCATTCACAAGGGCCTGACCGGCAAAGTCGCGACCAAGCGCACGCTGGAACTCCTGGAGATGGTCGGCATCCCCGAGCCGCACAAGCGTCTCAAGGCCCTGCCCCACGAATTGTCCGGTGGCCAGCGCCAGCGGGTGATGATCGCCATGGCCCTGGCCAACGAGCCGGAACTGCTGATCGCTGACGAACCGACCACTGCGCTGGACGTGACCGTTCAGCTGAAAATTCTCGATCTGCTCAAGGAATTGCAGGCCCGGTTGGGCATGTCGTTGTTACTGATCAGTCACGATTTGAACCTTGTGCGAAGAATTGCGCACCGCGTATGTGTCATGCAGCGCGGTTGCATCGTCGAACAGGCATCGTGCGAAGAGCTGTTCCGTTCGCCGCAGCATCCGTACACTCGGGAATTGCTCGGCGCGGAGCCCAGCGGAGGCCCGGCGACCAATAAAATCGGGCCGCCGTTGCTTGAGGTCGAGGACTTGAAAGTCTGGTTCCCGATCAAGAAAGGCCTGCTCAAACGCACGGTGGATCACGTCAAGGCAGTGGACGGCATCAATTTCAGCCTGCCTCAGGGTCAGACTCTGGGGATCGTGGGGGAAAGCGGTTCCGGCAAATCCACGCTGGGTCTGGCAATTTTGCGGCTGATCGGCAGCAAAGGCGCGATCCGTTTTGAAGGCAAGCAGCTAGACTGCCTGACGCAGAACGAAGTTCGCCCGTTGCGTCGGGAGATGCAGGTGGTGTTTCAGGACCCGTTTGGCAGCCTGAGCCCACGGATGTGCGTCAGCGACATCGTTGGCGAAGGCCTGCGGATTCACAAGATGGGCACCGCGACCGAACAGGAAGCGGCGATTATTGCAGCATTGAAGGAGGTAGGTCTGGACCCGGAAACCCGGCACCGCTACCCCCACGAATTTTCCGGTGGGCAACGGCAGCGAATCGCCATTGCCCGGGCTTTGGTGCTCAAACCGGCGCTGATCCT
>NZ_JBIUXX010000002.1:26095-35092 GCF_044744235.1 Pseudomonas sp. NPDC087346 | reverse complement strand
ACAGCAAGCCAAGTACAACCTGACGTATTTGTTCATCAGCCATGACCTGGCTGTCGTCAAAGCGCTGAGCCACCAGTTGATGGTGGTCAAGCATGGCCAAGTGGTCGAACAGGGAGACGCGCAAGAAATCTTTGCCGCCCCTAAACATCCGTATACACAGCAGTTGCTGGAAGCCGCTTTTCTGGCACCAGCCACTGCGCAATAACCTGAAAGAGGAGCAACACATGGGTTTTCTCGCCGGTAAGCGCGTACTGATCGTCGGTGTCGCCAGCAAGCTGTCCATCGCATCCGGCATTGCTGCCGCCATGCATCGCGAGGGCGCTGAGCTTGCCTTCACTTATCAGAACGACAAGCTGAAAGGTCGTGTTGAAGAGTTCGCCCAAGGCTGGGGTTCGAGCCCTGAGCTGTGCTTCCCGTGCGACGTGGCCAGCGATGAAGAAATCGCCAAGGTCTTCGAAGCACTGAGCAAGAAGTGGGACGGCCTGGACTGCATCGTGCACTCCGTTGGCTTCGCCCCGGGCGACCAACTGGACGGCGACTTCACCGAAGCCACCACCCGTGACGGTTTCCGCATCGCTCACGACATCAGCGCCTACAGCTTCGTGGCTCTGGCCAAGGCTGGCCGCGAAATGATGAAAGGCCGTAACGGCAGCCTGCTGACCCTGTCGTACCTGGGCGCCGAGCGCACCATGCCGAACTACAACGTAATGGGCATGGCCAAGGCTTCGCTGGAAGCTGGCGTACGTTACCTGGCCGGCTCCCTGGGCCCGGACGGCACTCGCGTCAACTGTGTATCGGCCGGCCCGATCCGCACCCTGGCAGCTTCGGGCATCAAAAACTTCCGCAAGATGCTGGCCGCCAACGAAGCGCAAACCCCGCTGCGTCGCAACGTCACCATCGACGAAGTCGGCAACGCCGGCGCCTTCCTGTGCTCCGACCTGGCCTCGGGCATCAGCGGTGAAATCATGTACGTCGACGGCGGCTTCAACACCACCGCCATGGGCAACATCGAAGAGTAATCTTCGGTCAGCCACAAAAAAACCCGCCGGTCTGGCGGGTTTTTTTATGCCTGCGATTGCGGCAACACCATCCATTTATCAGCTGAGCCTGCAAAGTTCTTCTAGATCGAAATTCCAAACACATACGGCCTACGGGGATCGTGTAAATCGATGGCAGCAAGAATGCGTTGTTTATCGGTTTGTAATAGCAAGTCAAACAGTCCGCCCGTCTGACCAATGCTCACTATCCCCTGATGTCCGAAGTGCATATCAAGTTTTCCATCGGGTAGAGCGCGCAATAGGTAAGCATGTGTTTTTTTTCCCGCACTACCACCCAAAACAATGCTTTTATCGGGTTGAACGGCGATCGCGCGACAAGACACATAGTCATCTGTTACATCAGCCGGGATACTCACAACCAACGTTTTACCGTTATTGAAAAGCGGGTCAAAACTGCCATTACGCGTCAATTTTGATATACAGGCAAGCACTCCGCTTTTTGCATACTTAAATCCAGAACAAACAATACTGTCATCCTCGGCAATCATTGCTTGCATATAATTCACATCCTCCGACTTCCAGTAGCCGGAACGACCAAATGACGAATCTAAACTGCCATCCGAAAAATATCTGATTACGACGCTGATTACTGTGTCAGATCCTTTTCCGTGCTGCCCTCCCACCAGGATTTGCTCGTCACTGACACTCAGCACTTTCACGCCAGTCATGAGTTGATCATGGAATCTAATCTTTATAAATCCTTGCCCACCAAATTCCTGATCGCTATCGCCGTTGGGTAGGTAACGGAAAAGCACCGCCCCTCCCTCACCGCTAACTATCTCCCGGCCCACCAAAAACAATATTTTTCCATCTGCCTGCAATGCTGCCGAAGAATCTTCGTAATCGGCGACAGGGAGAAATTTGGTGCCAAAAATCAGATCCGGACTGCCACCAACATTAAACCTGGAAAATGCCGTCTGAAGTCTGAAAGGCACATGCTGCACGACACCGATCAACATAATCTTTCCGTCTGGCAAGAGTATTAACTGCGTTGGTCTGGATACGGCTTTGGGCGCGAAATCCCATCTGCTGACGCCGCCTTTTCCAAACTGCAGATCCTGCGTCCCGTCGGCAAATATACGAAATAGCGCGCATTTCTGATTGTCCCAAGCTGCAACTATGTACGCTCCTTGACCGTCAGCAATAATCGCCCGGATGGAGCCAGTACTTTCAGGAAGTGCGAAACGACCTTCGTTGCCAAATGAAGGATCCAGCTCGCCCGGACTCACTTGAGTATTAGAAGAAGTTTTCATTCTTTTCGTCCTTTGAAGAAAGATGCTCCACCTAATTCAAGCTGTCGAACTCTGCAGAGCCAGATGATTGCAACCTGACCATAGCGCGCTTCGACACACTTCCATCACTGTCAGAAATGACAGTTGAAGTATCTTTCCAAGTCAAAAAACATTCCTTGCAAGCCAATTATTAGCTGTGGCAATCCAATAATTGCAACTTCCCCACAAGGCTGGATGCCAGAGCCTCCCACAAGGACCGTGGCGAAGCTGAATGCCGTGGCCACACTACAAAACCTGTGGGAGTGAGCCTGCTCGCGATGGCGTCGTTACATCCAGAATATTTGCTGACTGACCCACCGCTATCGCGAGCAGGCTCACTCCTACAATGTCCGGGGCTTAGCTGAATGCTGTGTTCACACCCCAAAACCTGTGGGAGTGAGCCTGCTCGCGATGGCGTCGGTACATCCAGAATATTTGCTGACTGACCCACCGCTATCGCGAGCAGGCTCACTCCTACAATGTCCGGGGCGAAGCTGAATGCTGTGTTCACACCACAAAACCTGTGGGAGCCGGGCTTGCCCGCGATGGCGGCGGCACATTCAGAATATTTTTCCGCTGACACACCGCTTTCGCTGGCAAGCCAGCTCCCACAATGTCCGTGGCGTGACTGAATGCTGTGTTCACACCACAAAACCTGTGGGAGTGAGCCTGCTCGCGATGGCGTCGGTACATTCAGAATATTTGTTGCCTGACACACCGCTATCGCGAGCAGGCTCACTCCTACAATGTCCGGGGCGTAGCTGAATGCTGTGTTTACACCGCAAAACCTGTGGGAGTGAGCCTGCCCGCGATGGCGTCGGTACATGCAGAATCTCTATAGCTGAACCACCGCTATCGCGAGCAGGCTCACTCCTACAATGTCCGGGGCGAAGCTGAATGCTGTGTTTACACCGCAAAACCTGTGGGAGCCGAGCTTGCCCGCGATGGCGTCGGTACAGTCAAAATCTCAGCTGACTGACACACCGCTATCGCTGGCAAGCCAGCTCCCACAGTTTTTGAGGTACGCCGAAAAATCCGGGCGCCTTTCAGCGTCGTTTCAGCGCCTGTTTGTGCGCGTACATCGCGCCGTCCGCGTCCGCCAGCAGTCGGTCAACCGTGTCGTGGCGCTGCGCGTCGTATTCTATCTGCCCGACACTGAAGCGAATGTCATAACCGCGAGCCAATGTGGCATTGCGCTCATCGAGGATTTCCTTGAGCCGCGCCATGATCACCGTGGTTTCCACATGGCTTGAGCCGGTCAGCAACGCGACAAACTCATCACCCCCCAATCGACCGATCACATCGCTCTCGCGAAACGCAATGCGCAACACATCAGCGAAGGTTTTCAGCGCACTGTCACCCTCGGCATGCCCATAAAGATCGTTGATCTGTTTGAAATCATTGAGGTCGAAAAACAGCAGAGTCGCCGGTTTTTCCAGGCGCGCACAGGCGTCCAGTCCGTGTTGCGCAAGAGCTTTGAAACCACGGCGATTGGACAGCAGCGTCAGTTCATCCATGCTCGCCATCTGCACCGCCATCAATTCCTGCTCGGCCATGCGCGCCAGATCACGCAGCAATTCGCGCTCTTCGTCGTCGAGGTGTCGCGGTTTGGTGTCAATCAGGCACAGCGTGCCGAGCTTGCTGCCATCGCTGACCTTGAGCGGGCAGCCGGCATAGAATCGAATCCGCGGATCGCCGATCACCAACGGATTGTCATGAAAACGCTCGTCCAGCGTCGCATCGCCGATATGCAGGATCTGGTCACCCAGGATCGCGTGGCCGCAAAACGACACATCACGCCCGGTTTCACTGGCACTGAGGCCCATGCATGACTTGAACCACTGGCGCTCGGCATCCACCAGACTGACCAATGCGATGGGCACACCAAATACCCGGCGGGCCAGCCGTGTCAGCCGGTCGAAACGTTCTTCGGGGACCGTATCGAGGACGTTGAGCCCGTGCAGGGTTTTCACGCGGGCCAGTTCATTGACAGGTTTCTCGGGGGCCAGCATGGTTCACTCCATTGAGGTGTCTACCCCTTAGCGTAGACCACGCCCGCTCCATTACGCCTCAAGCCCTCCGCTGGTCAGATCCCGGCCACCGGACAAGGCCCTCCGGCGTCCGCCCAAAGCTTGAACTGCTCAACGAAAATATCGTGCGGCACCGGTACCGGCGAGCGCCCTGCCCCGGGATTCCAACCCCACAACACCAGTTTGTCCTCGCTGACATGCTTGATCAGCGCAGCGAAATCCCGGTCGCCATTACTCGACCGATCCTTGATCATCGCGCAGAGCTTGTCAGGCGGCAGACCAATCCAGGCCATCTTGTGCGCCGCTGGCGGCAGGCTCCAGTGCGGTGCACCCGGTGGTGCATGAGGGCCGTAACTGGCGGGCGGATTGTTTTCCGCGTGGCAGGTCGCGCAAGGCAAACCGGCGGCGCCCTTGCCGTCCATCCCGCGCACCACGTTCATCGCGTGCGGCGTGCCGACGTCAAACTGCAAGGGCGAATCGCCGGGGATATGACAGTTCTGACAGCGTGGACTCTGGAACACTTTCTGCACCGTGCCGAACGCTTTCAGAGCCTCCTGATCGTCCGCAATCAGATCCGAGGCATAAACGCCGAGACCAACCAGCACAACCGTGCCCAACAGCAGATGTCGTTTCATCTCACACCCCCGACAGTTGCAGTGGCAATTCCCGCAGGCGTTGCCCGGTCAGGGCAAATACCGCGTTGGCGACCGCCGGTGCAGTTGGCGGCACACCGGCCTCGCCAATGCCTCCAGGCTTGTCGGTGCTGGGCACGATATGCACCTCAACCACCGGCATTTCATTGAGCCGCAACACCTGATAATCGTGATAGTTGGACTGCCGGACCATCCCGTCCTTGATCGTCAGTTTGCTGTGCAGCGCCATGCCCAGACCGAAGGTGATGCACGACTCCATTTGTGCAGCGATGCTCTGCGGATTGACCGCAATCCCGCAGTCCACCGCACACACCACCCGATGCACGCGAATCACCAGATTGTCCTGCGACACCTCAGCCACCTGTGCCACGTAACTGCCAAACGATTCGTGCACCGCCACACCCAGCGCATGGCCGTCGGGCAGCGGCGCTGTCCAGTTGGCCTTCTCCACCGCCAGATTCAGCACGCCGAGATGGCGCGGATGATCCTTGAGTAACGTTCGCCGATATTCCACCGGGTCCTTGCCCGCCGCCGTGGCCATTTCATCGATCAGCGACTCCATGACAAACCCGGTGTGGCTGTGCCCCACCGAGCGCATCCACAACACGTTGATTCCGGTCTGCGGCGAATGCAGTTCCACCTGATGATTGGCCAATCCCTTCACATACGGACTGTCGGCCACGCCCTCGACCGATGTCGGGTCGATGCCGTTCTTGACCATGGTCGCTTCCATCAACGTGCCGGTCATGATCGACTGGCCGACCAGCACATGCTGCCAGGCCAGCGGCATCCCATCGGCACCGAGGCCAATGCGTGCTTGATGCAGGAACATCGAACGGTAATAACCGCCACGAATATCGTCTTCACGCGACCACACGGTTTTTACCGGCATGCCCGCCGCTTTCGCCACTTGCACCGCTTCGGCGACAAAATCCGAGGTCGGATTGGCCCTACGACCAAACCCGCCTCCGAGAAACTCAGTGTGTATCTGCACCTGCTCCGGTTTGAGCCCGGTGATCTTGCCGGCGACCATCTGATCGAGGGTCTGGAACTGTGTGCCAGTCCAGATTTCGCACTTCTCGGCGCTGATCTTCACCGTGCAATTGAGCGGCTCCATCGGTGCGTGGGCCAGATAAGGCACGCTGTACTCGACATCAATCTTCTTCGCCGCTTTGCTGAAACTACCCGGCGCATCCCCGGCCTGAGCCGCTGATGTACCTGGCGTTGCGGCCAGTTTGCGAAAGCTTGCCAGCAAACCTTCACTGCTCAAATCGGCGTGATCACCCAAGTCCCAATCGACTTTCAATGCATCGCGGCCCAGTTTCGCCGCCCAGTAATGCTCGGCGATTACCGCCACCCCGGACGGCACCTGCACCACTTTATGCACGCCCGGAACCGCAAGCGCTTCCGCACCTTCAAAGGATTTGACCGTGGCGCCGAACACCGGAGGCCGGGCGACCATCGCGGTCATCAGGCCTTCAAACTGCACGTCCATGCCGAATTTGGCGCGACCGGTGATTTTCTCCGGGGTATCGAGGCGTTTGGTCGGTTTGCCGATGACTTTCCAGTCCTTGGCTTCCTTGAACGTGATGGATTTCGGGTCTGGCACCGGCAGTTGTCCGGCGGCGTCCGCCAGTTCGCCGTAAGTGGCGCGCTTGTCGCCAGCGATCACCACGCCGGACTCGGTGCGAATCGCCGACACCGGCACATTAAAACGCTTGGCCGCTGCTTCAACCAGCATCTGCCGCGCAGTGCCCCCGGCCAACCGATAGCGATCGAACTCCATCCAGGTCGAAGTCGAACCACCGGTAATCTGCATGCCGCCAAACCCCGGCATGCCGTAATCCGCCGCCGAAGCCGGCGAGTGTTCGACGCGGATCTTCGACCAGTCGGCGTCCAGTTCTTCAGCGATCAACATGGTCAAACCGGTCCAGATACCCTGACCCATTTCCGAATGGCCGAGCAGCACGGTGACGCTGTTGTCGGCGGCAATGCGCAAGAAGGCATTAGGCGCAAAAACCTTGCCTTCATTTTCCGCCGCCATGACAAAACGATGGGCGCCAGGCACGTTGAACGCCACCACCAGGCCGCCGCCCAACACAGCGCTGCCCTTGAGAAATCCGCGACGCGATACAGGACTGTTCATCAAATACCTCCCGAGCAGGCTCAGCCGATTTCAGCGGCGCGCTTAACGGCAGCGCGGATTCTTGGGTAGGTGCCGCAGCGGCATATATTGCCGGACAGCGCTTGATCGATATCGCTGTCGGTGGGCTTGGGGATTTTCGCCAGCAAGGCAGCGGCGGACATTATCTGCCCGGACTGGCAATAACCGCACTGCACCACGTCGAGTTCAGCCCAGGCTTGCTGCACCGGGTGCGAACCGTCGGTGGACAAGCCTTCGATGGTGAGGATTTTTTGCCCTTGGGCCACTGCCGTGGCCGGGGTGATGCAGGCGCGCAACGGCGCGCCATCGACATGCACGGTGCAGGCGCCACACTGCGCCATGCCACAGCCAAATTTGGTACCGGTCAGGTGCGCCACATCGCGCAGGACCCAGAGCAACGGCATGTCCGCCGGGACATCGAGCTCCTGATCCTTGCCATTGATATTCAAGGTCAGCATCGGGGAATTTCCTCAGACTCACGGTGTTCTGAAGGGGCGTCGCTGTGGCCATCAATGCCTACGCGCGCCTCGGCTTATCCCTTTCAGCAAAGCCTAATTTGCGCGCAAAGCCTGATGTTGCGACCACCGGTCATGCATTGCCGCTCTGGATGTCGCGTTTAATCCTACAGTTGATAACGGCTCGCAAACGAGTCAGCGCGAAACCGGCCCGCGAACGCATCGCGGACCGCCCTCCACATTGGTCAGGAGTAGCGAACATGGGTTTTGTCACAACCAAAGATGGCGTCGAAATCTTCTACAAGGACTGGGGCCCCAAAGACGCCCCGGTGATTCACTTCCACCATGGCTGGCCGCTCAGTTCGGACGACTGGGATGCGCAGATGCTGTTCTTTCTGGCGCAGGGTTTTCGGGTGGTCGCGCATGATCGGCGGGGTCACGGGCGTTCGAGCCAGGTGTGGGACGGTCACGACATGGATCACTACGCCGATGATGTGCTGGCGGTGGTCGAGCATCTCGGCATCAAGAAAGCCGTGCATGTCGGGCATTCGACCGGTGGCGGTGAGGTCGTGCATTACATCGCCCGGCATGGTGAGGATCGCGTGTCGAAAGCGGCGATCATCAGTGCCGTACCGCCATTGATGGTCAAGACCGAGAGCAACCCGGGTGGTCTGCCCAAATCGGTGTTCGATGACTTGCAGGCGCAGCTTGCGGCCAATCGGGCACAGTTCTATCGCGACGTGCCCAGCGGGCCGTTTTATGGCTACAACCGACCGGGTGCCAAGCCCTCTGAGGGAAATATTGGCAACTGGTGGCGTCAGGGCATGATTGGCAGTGCCAAGGCGCATTACGACGGGATTGTGGCGTTCTCGCAGACTGACTTCACCGCAGACTTGAAGCGCATCAGCATTCCGGTGCTGGTGATGCACGGTGAGGATGATCAGATTGTGCCTTACGCAAACTCGGGGCCGTTGTCGGCGAAGTTGCTGAAAAACGGCACGCTGAAGTCGTATCCGGGGTTTCCGCACGGGATGCCGACGACTGAGGCACCGACGATCAACGCGGATTTGCTGGCGTTTATTCGCGGCTGAACATCCAGCAGCCCAATCCCACCACCAACCACTTGTGAGAGTGAGCCTGCTCGCGATGGCGTCGTGTCAGTCGACACAAACTCAGGCTGTACCGACGCCTTCGCTGGCAGGCCAGCTCCCACAGGGTTTTGGGGTGACCGCAGATTCTGGAAGCAATACCAATCATTGTGGGAGCTGGCCTGCCAGCGATGGCATTGGGTCAGGCAACATTGATGTCGCGGCTACCGGCCTCATCGCTGGCAGGCCAGCTCCCACAGGGTTTTGGGGTGACCGCA
>NZ_JBIUXX010000002.1:7799-25996 GCF_044744235.1 Pseudomonas sp. NPDC087346 | reverse complement strand
CTCATCGCTGGCAGGCCAGCTCCCACAGGGTTTTGGGGTGACCGCAGATTCTGGAAGCAATACCAATCATTGTGGGAGCTGGCTTGCCAGCGATGGCATTGGGTCAGGCAACATTGATGTCGCGGCTACCGGCCTCATCGCTGGCAGGCCAGCTCCCACAGGTTTTTGGGGTGACCACAGATTTTGCAAACGCTGCCAATCATTGTGGGAGCTGGCCTGCCAGCGATGGCATTGGGTCAGGCAACATTGATGTCGCGGCTACCGGCCTCATCGCTGGCAGGCCAGCTCCCACAGGGTTTTGGGGTGACCGCAGATTCTGGAAGCAATACCAATCATTTTGGGAGCTGGCCTGCCAGCGATGGCATTGGGTCAGGCAACATTGATGTCGCGGCTACCGGCCTCATCGCTGGCAGGCCAGCTACGCTGTTAATCCTGCGTATCTAACCTGCCGAGGATGACTGCCATGCAACGCGTTCAAAAACTCACACCCTGCCTGTGGTTCGACGATCAGGCCGAAGCGGCTGCGAAGTTTTACTGCTCGATCTTCGATCATTCGAAAATCACCGCCCTCACCCACTACAGCAAGGTCGGCCAGGAGTTTCATGGCCGTGAAGATGGCTCGGTGATGACCGTCAGCTTCGAACTCGATGGCCAGACTTTCACCGGTCTCAACGGTGGGCCGCTGTTCAAGTTCAGCGAGGCGATTTCGTTTCAGGTCAATTGCCAGAATCAGGAAGAAGTCGACCATTTCTGGGGCAATCTGTCTGCCGGTGGCCCGGTCGAAGCCCAGCAATGCGGCTGGCTCAAGGATAAGTTCGGTGTGTCCTGGCAGATCGTGCCGGTGGAGTTCATGGAGATGATGAAAGACCCGGACACCAGCAAGTCGCAACGGGCGATGCAGGCCATGCTGTCGATGAAAAAGCTCGACATCGCCGAACTGAAACGGGCCTTTGGCGGCCAGAGCTAATACACTCCAGCTTGGCCTGCCGGGAATAATAACGATGAAACACGCTGCTGCCAGAAACCCTGAACAGACGCCGCGCTTCTGGCGCGACGACGCCCTGCCCTTCATCGAAGCGCGGGCCATCGCCGATGGGCGTGAGGTCTGCTACGCGCGCCATTCCCATGCGCATTTCTCCATCGGCGCGATCACTGCCGGGCGCAGCATCTATGTGCATGAGCAGTCGAAGTTTGAAGTCACGGCCGGCACCGTGGTGCTGATGAATCCCGCTGATGTGCACGCCTGCAATCCGATCGATGATCAGCCGTGGTCGTACTTGATGCTGTACGTCGAGACGCCATGGCTGACGGATTTGCAGCATCAGTTGGGGTTCAGTGCGGATCTGGAGTTTCGGCGGTTTTCGACCACGCATCTGCATGATGCGAAGTTGTATCGCGACCTGACGGTGCTGTACGAAATATTGGTCGACGAGCAACAGGATGTGCTGTGCAAACACAGCGCGGCAGTGGAGTTTTTCAGCGATCTGCAACTGCGTCTGAACCCTGCCGAGCAACCGTTGCGCGAACCGAACTTCAAGCTTGAACGCGCCGCCGACTTCATCCGCGAGCACTGCACCGACATGCTGAGCCTCGACGACATCTGTGCGGCGGCACAGCTGTCAGCGTCGTACCTGATCCGCGCCTTCAAACAGCATTACGGCATGACGCCACATGCGTTTCTGGTTAACCAGCGTATCCAGTTCGCCCGCGAACGCTTGCGCGGCGGCCAGTTGATTGCCGATGTCGCGCTGGAATGCGGCTTTGCCGATCAGGCCCATTTCCAACGGGCGTTCAAACAGCATCTGGCGATGACGCCGGGGCAATATCGCGGCTGATCACACACGCCTAACCCCACAAATCCCTGTGGGAGCGGGCTTGCCCGCGATGGCGTCGTGGCAGCCAACACAGATGCAGAATGTGCCGCCCCCTTCGCTGGCAAGCCAGCTCCCACAGGTAATGCGATCTGCCGTTCAGGGCAACAATAGGTACCCCGCACTCACCGCCAGCAACCCCGCCATCGCCCGATTGAACCAGCGCATCCCCGCCGGATTACCCAGATATCCGCGCAAAAACGTCCCGGCGTACACCCAGCAACCCACCGACAGGTAACAGATCACCAGATACACCGCGGCAAACTGCCAGACCAGTCGCGCCTCGCCATCAGCGACAAACGCGCCCATCCCCGCCACGCAGGCGAGCCAGGCTTTCGGATTGAGCCATTGCATCACCGCGCCATACAGCATCGACGGTGCGCGCCCTGCTTCCCCGGTATTCAACTGCCCATTATCGGTCGCCAGTTTCCACGCCATGAACAACAGAAACGCCACCCCGGCCAGTTGCACCACACGGGTCAGCGACGGCCACAGCTTGAGGACTTCATGCAGGCCGAGCCCCATCAGCACCAGCAACAACACAAAACCCAGCGTCGCCCCGGCCACATGCCGTTGACTGGCGCGGAAACCAAACTGCGCCCCCGAACTCAACGCGACGATATTCACCGGCCCCGGAGTAATGGACGCCACCAGCGCAAACGCCGCCATCGAAACAATCAGACTCATCGCACACCTGCTTCAAAACGAGGAACAAGGTGCCCACACTATTCGGCACCCTGCCCGCAGGTATTGAACAAAACTACCCACACCAGTGTGATAGCCGCACAGACTGCTCCGGCCAAACCAACTACTCTCTAGCTCACTGGCCAATTCCGGCCCGGGAGCTTGTCTGGATGATTCTGATTCTGTTGCCATCCACCGATTACGACCCTACCGAAAGCAGCGTGCCGTGGCAGGCAATGCGCAACGCGGGCATCGATGCCTGTTTTGCCACACCGGAAGGCTTGCCTGCCTACGCCGATCCACGGTTGGTGAGCATGGGCTTCGGGCCACTGAATCCGATGCTGATGACCCGCAAGGCTGATCTGCACAGTTACGCGCAGATGATCGAAAGCCAGGCGTTTCGTCAGCCGCTGGCGTATGCCGATGTCGACCCGACTCAGTTCGATGGCCTGCTGATCCCCGGCGGGCATGCCAAAGGGATGCGCAGCCTGCTGGAATCCGGAACGGCCCGGCACATCGCGCTGCAGTTTTTCAAGGCACAAAAACCAGTCGCGGCGGTGTGTCATGGCGTGCTGTTGCTCGCCCGCACACTCGACCCGGACACCGGACATTCGGTGTTGTTCGGACGTAAAGTCACCGCATTGCTGGCGACGACAATGGAACTGCCGGCATGGTTGATAACCGCAGTCTGGCTAGGGCGCTACTACCGCACCTACGGGCAAACGGTCGAAGCCGAAGTCACCGCTGCGCTGTCGCGAAAATCCGACTTTGTGCGCGGCCCCCTCATCGCCAAACGCGATAGCGCACAGGCACCGGAGTTGGGGTTTACAGTGCGCGACGGCCAACTGCTCACGGCTCGCTGGCCGGGCGACTGTCATCGCTTCGCAGCAGAATGGGTTGCCATGTTGCAAGCATCTGAGCGACGCATTGAATGATCAACCTCACTGTAAGCATCGCTTCACGACGAACTATTGAGGGTTATCCGCCAATTCCTGCGAAGCAGAAATGGCTATCTCCCCGGACTGCTTCAACACTACCGCCAAGGGGCAACATCGAAGAATAATCTTCGATCAGCCACAAAAGAAACCCGCCGACTGGCGGGTTTCTTTATGCCTGTTATTTAATACTTGCCCCGGCTTCATGTGAGTAAAAACATTACAGCACCATTTATATTAATCATTTTCAAAAGATGATCATTCCACTGCCGAACAACCTACACATTTTCTAACCAAGCACTGCCAACGAAGAAACACAAATCTATATAGTCTTCAGACCTGGAAAAGCCTGCACCAAATTTGCATACCGAAACTCACTCCAACGGACGGAAAAAACTTATGCAACCACTACCAAATTTATTCAACATCCGAACTCTCTCCACCGACCAAAAAGAGCGCTTTAATATTGCAGATGCGCTGAAAGCAAAAATCGCCAAAAATAATCTGACTTCTACCGACCGTCCTTACTCATCCGACCTCCTTGACGTAGAACAACTAGCTGTTCTGACAGTCGAAGATAGCGACTTTTACAACTCCCACCGCCCTGCAAATATTTTATTACGAAGATTGGTATCAGCCCCCTCGTTCGTGAAAATCATCAAATATCTTGAAAATCATGAAGATCATTGGATACTCGTCAGCCAGACCGGAAACATCTACCAGGCTTATACATCTCAACAGAATGGCGGGGCTTATATTAAAAGCCGTGACATCTCCACTGAAGTGAAGTCCATAGACGAACTGAAGCCCGAGCTTGAGCTATTGATTCAATCCGCACGACTTACCGGTGGCATTGTTTCGTCAACCGATCGCCTGCCACTGACCAACTGGCTCCAGTTCCAGCAACTGGATGTACCAAAAACCATCAGCGACATAGAAAACCTGATCGACTATTTAAAATTTTTACCCTTTTCACCCTTTTCACCTCCGGAGCTTGGTAATTACTGGGGTATTTCAGGCGAAACAGGTAACGCGGCATTGATCGTACCGCAAGATCTGCATTCGATCATCAATCAGAAAATCAGCACCTTGATAGAGAACAACGGGGCGGGGGCTGATCGCCTGATCAATCATTTGACTAATGCACTACCCAAGCAATACTCCCCTTTTCTTTTAGAAGAGTCTCCCGACTTTACCTGGGCCGTACTGATCGAGACCGACGAAGCCAAAAACTTTGCTCAATCGTGTCTCGACGCGTTGGATCAGGAAAACCTTGGGTCGAAGAACGTCATGACAACGCTCGTGCGTAGCCGGCTTCTGGTTGCCGCAGTCATGATTGATCTGGAGTTGGCCACAGAAGAACAAAGAAAACGGTTTCATGACGAGGAGCTCTACAGCCCTCTACACCAGAACGCGAGCGTATTCGAAGCAAGAAATGCCCTGAAAGCCGGCTTCGTGGCGATTGGCGTAAAACCGGATACTGCGAGCCTGACTCTGGAGTTAGTGCTATCAGGGCTGGGGCCGGAATTTCTGGTCAAAGCTCCGGCATCCTTACAAATTGGTTCTGTAGGTTGGGTGATGCTGCAAAAATCGGTCATGCTGGCCGAACGCATGGCTCCCGGGTTATCGCGAGCGATGAATTATGAACAATTTCTCGAACTGAGCGCTATCTCTCCAGTGAGCAGCCAGCAAAAAACGCTGAATGAACTGGTCACTCTACAATGTATTGTCGATTGGGCACTGATCAACGAGCTCAACCCGCCAGGCTCCGAAAATCTCCAATGGGACGATATCGTTAAAAATGCGGCTGCACTTTACAGCGCTTTCACTCATGAAATCACTGATGCCGTAACTGCTGTATCCAAGCAGCCTGTCAGCCGCAGAAAACTTGCAAAAAAAATCATCTTCGACGAGACACTCCTTCATCCTGAAGAAATGCTCTTCCCTGTCGAAACCGGCAAATGGAATCCTGGACACAGTCAGTCGGCTCTCGATCTTTACCTGAACAGTGCTCTGGATAAGGACTGGGACCGAAAAAAAGGCTCAAGTATTGCCGGAGATGTTGCGCATCTAAAAACACTTGCGCCGATCAATAATGTTTATAGACAGCATGTAGAAGAACACTACGACTTGTTCAAGCCCGCCTTGAACACGATGATACGACTTGCTCTGTCACGATTACCCAGACGTGACAGGGTCGCTTTGGAGCATGGAAAACTTGCGCTTTACCAAGTACTGGGCAGCAAATACATCCCTCACCACAACAACGCCGACGAAATTGCATCATTTGGCATCGTGATCTTTTCATGGTTTGACAAAGAAGTTAATTGCTACGAAGTTTTTCCACTGCAAGGCCTGTGCCTGAAGAATGAATCGATGGTACGAGCCTATATTGGCGGAGCACCATTCAACGAAGACGCAGGAGGCTTCGAAAATACACAAAATGGACACAACGACAATTTTCCTCATTTGACTTATTTGCAGAATATCTTTGCCGACAACAGCGCTTACTTCAGCGCTGACAAACCCGTCGACCACCGTATGGGACAGAGAACAAGCCGATTACTTCCTGAAAATTTCAGAGAGCTCGACGAATATCTAAACATCGAAGGGGTTGGCATGTTACTCCAGCGTTTCGGGACATTTGATGTCAGCGGCCAACCTGAAAATCATTATCCAAGCGTGATGGAAAGTTTCAATTCGGAGCGTTTCAAGGACATCGGCAAACTAATTGCCGAAGACAATCCACCCATAACGAAAAAACAGTTTTATGCCATGGGTTATGACAAGACCAAAATTGAGGAAAGGGATGAACGTTTAAAAAAGATTATCGATAATATTCTCGACGTCATCATACCTTTCAAAGGGTGTATTGAAGGGCTGACCTCGAGCGACCCGGATCGTCGCAGCGGTGCAGTCTTCGGTTGCATCATGGATGTGATTGCTGTTGCACTGGTGTTTGTCGTCGGTGTCGGACCTTTCCTGAAAGCCGCTGCGAGCAGCGCAAAAATGCTCAATCTGAGTAAAGTCGTCGCAGGTGCAGTGCTATCGATTTTAAACCCGCTGGAGGGCGTACCAAAACTGATTCAAGGTAGCGCCAAACTGGCAGGGCGAGGAGTTCTCAAGCTCAGTCACTATGGCCACTCGGTTACCAGGGTTGGCGCCCGTCAACTAAAACGGCTGACCAACAGCAGTAGTGGCTCTTACGACCTGGTCAAGGCGTTAGGAAAAACCGGGGCTGCCGCCGAGATCCGCATGACACTGCCGACGGTGGCGCATGCGCGCGCGCTGTTTAAGGACGACACCCTTGAAACTGCCGAACAGATCCTTATTCGCCTGACGGACAAGACCATTGCGTTGCCGAAGACTACCGGTCTCTTGGAACTGGAACACCTGTTCAACAATGCCGTAATCGATGTCACGCGAAAACTGCAAAAAACCCAAGAGCTTGAGGCCCTGATCGGCAGATCGGCACTCGACGATCTGTTGACGACTGTCCTGACCAAAAATGGTATCGATTATAATGCCGCCCGTTCGGCGGGCAACGGTTATTCCGACCTGCTGGAAACGGTCAGCGAGATCGAGACGCACAAGCTCAACTACATGAAAAGCCATCAGCAGAATCTGCTGCAACAGGATCTGGGAGCAGAACCTTACAACGGTGTACTGCCCGAGTCGCACTACAATACTGGAGCCTTCACCGATAACGCCGAGCGAGCCGGAGCCTGGATTGTTCATGCTTCGAACTCACCCGGCAACGACCTCGACAGCATTGTCACTATCTTGCGCGAGTACGCCGCCAGCAATAAATCACTGACCGACCCGAATGTGATCAGACAGTTGCATGTCAGCATCGCACCTGCCACCTCGGACATCGTTCGCGTTGGTGTCAGTGACAAGAAATATGCCAGTAGCATCTCTGGTTTTGCCGTGATGCAGGATCACCTGAAAACACTGGACACCGCGCATGAACACTTCAGCAAGCAACTGCTGGGAGCCGTCGTCGGCTTCCACGGATTCGGGGACGGCAACGGGCGTACGGGCCGCGCGTTGTATGCGATCAGCGAGATAAGAAATAACCGTTTCAATCCGCTGTCCAAAGAAGCGCTCAGCGCACTCCATGGCCTGGACTGAACCGCAGCGAATCGATAACGCTGAATAAGCAATCAGCCCGGCCGGCACTCACCTGCCGGGCTGTTTTGGTCACCATTCGCGCCTGTCACTCGCTCCCGACCATCACCGGTACGGTAAACCGGAATTCCGTGCCCTGCCCCGGCTCGCTGCTGGCCTCGATCCGCCCGCCATGGGCTTCCACAATGCCTTGCGTGATGTACAAGCCCAGGCCGGTTCCGGTCGGGTTGCCCTCTTTCACCGTCCAGTAACGATCAAACACCCGCGCCAGGTTTTCCTTGGGAATGCCTTCGCCGGTATCGCGCACGGTAAACACGATTTCCTCACCCGCCGACTTCGCCAGCACACCCACCGAACCTTTGCGCGGGGTGAATTTGATTGCGTTGCCGATCAGGTTCGACAGCACCTGAAACAAGCGCTCTGGGTCGGCATGGATTTTCAGCTCGGGATCGGCTTCGAACGAGATGCTGATGTCCTTGTCCAGTGCCAGTGGCCCGAGCAGTGACTGGGTTTCCTCGAACATCTGCCCGACGTCGAGTTTCTGCGGCGTGATGGTGTAGCGTCCGGCGTCGATTTTCGAGGTGTCGAGCAAGTCTTCAAGCAGCGTATTCATGCGCCCGGCGGCCTGCTGCATGGTGTCGATAGCCGTGGTGATGCGTCGTGAAGTGTGCGGGCCGTCGGAGCTGAAGGTTTTCTGCATCATGCCGCAGAGCATCGAAATCACCGTCATCGGGTTGCGCAGATCGTGGGAAACCACCGCCACCAGCTCATCGCGGGCGCGTACTGCTTCCTGCTCACGGCGGACTTGTCGGGCCAGATCATTTTCCAGCGCCGAACGGCGCAGATCATTGGCCGCAAACAGATCGCCGTGGCTCCACTTGGTGGAAATCCCGGCCATCTCGACTTTCCAGATCTCGAACGACGTACGCGGCCGCAAACGCAGACCCGCGTCGGAGTTTTCCAGATCCAGCGGTTTGCGCGGATCACCACTCCAGTTGATGTTCTCTTTGACCTCGGGGCGGAACCACAGCACGCCGTTGTCCACCGGTTTGGGCAGGCTCATGGCGAGCACACCGCTGGCCACCTGCTGAAACTGCTCGGCCGGTGGGTAGACGCTGGCCAGATGATGACTGGCAAACACCGGATCGCCGCTGTCCTGCAACCATTTGTGCAGTGCGCGAATTTCTTCCGGCTCCGGGCAGTTGCCATAACGGTGTAACTGCTTGTCTTCGATGATCGCAATGCCGCCGGCATTGGTCAGCGCCATCAGAACCTGCGGCTGATTGGCCAGACCATCAAAGACGTTTTGCGGGGAATCGATCATCGCCTGATTGAGCAGCGCCAGCGACTCGACTTTCTCTTCACGCTGGCGGCTGATTTCCAGCGACTCCATCGCACTGATCTGCAGCGACAGCACCTGGCCGATGGTCTGGCAGGCACTGCGCAACTCATGCGGCACATGCAGCGGCTGGCGGTTGCCGCAACTGATCAGCCCCCACAATTTATCGCCCTTGAGCAGGGAAATGCTCATCGACGACAGCACGCCCATGTTCTTCATGTACTGACAGTGAATCGGCGACACGCTGCGCAGCGTGGCGAAACTCAGGTCCAGCGGCGTCTGCGTATCGGGGCGCAGTTTCGGCACCAGCGGTACAGGCTGGTAATCGGCATTGGGGATGATCCGCAGCCAATTGGTGCGGTACAGCTCGCGTGCCTGCTCGGGAATGTCCGAGGCCGGGAAGAACAGGCCATTGAACAGTTCCATCGACGGGTCGGAGGCCTCGGCGATCACCTGACCGTGGCCCTCCTCCTCGAAACGGTAGATCAGCACCCGGTCGTAACCGGTCATGGCCTGGATTTCCTTGACGCTTATGTCGTACAGCGCCTGCAACGTGGTCGCCGCTTGCAAGCGCTGGAGCATGCGCCCCAGGTTGGTGTTGATCCCGGCGACATTGCGCGGCTGGAAGTTTTCGACGTGGATTTCCAGTTCCAGAATCAACACGCCTTGATGTCGGTGCAGCAACCCCTCGAACGCCGTGCCGTTAAGGTGAAAGTGCAGCGGGCCGACGTCGGCAAACGCAGGCTGGAGCAACGCCTCGCGTACAGCGTCGGCGTGCTCTGCGCCGATCAAGCCGTGCAGCGGCTGGCCGATCAGTTCCTGCGGCGCCCGCGCCAGCAGGGTTTCGACGTTGGCGCTGACTTGAATGATCTCAAGTCCAGGTTCGCTCAGGGTCAGCAGCAAACCGTGGGGCTGGATAGCGCCGGGAAAGCGGATCGGCTCATCGGCACAGTTGGCCAGCAACTCTTCAAAGGCCTGCTTGTCTTGTGGGGTCATGCCAGTACCTCCCGGCTTTCGAGCCAGTGTTCGAAACAGCTGAATGTGGTTTGGGCCGCCGTGACAACGGCCGCGCGCTCGTCCGCATCCAGCGGTCGACTGCCGAGGTATTCAATGAAGTCGCGCCAGCGCCGTCCGGTGGCTGCGCCGTAAATGTCGAGAAACGCCGCGCCGTTGTCGGCATCCAGACTCAGCCGTGAGGCGATTTCCCGACGCAGGATCTGTCCGCCAAGCGTCGCCCCTTCCAGCACGTACAGCACACCCAGGCATGCAGCGCTGGAGTCGATCACCGGCAAGGTTTGGCAGATGGGCAGGCTGTCGATGGCTTCGTTCGAAAGACTCAGTGCATGTAAATCGTTGCGTAAGGTCTGCGCTTTCATGCGCGCCGCCAGGTCGAAATCGACTGGACTGACACCGCTGCTCTGCAAGGCGGTTTCCAGCGGCAGATAAAAGCCGTAATAGGCCTGCATCAACCGTTGGAAGGCGCTTTCATCCAGAGCATCGGAGAAAAAAGGGAGACGTTTTTCCAGTGCGATGTGCAGGTCGGCAGTGCCGGCTCGCAGATCTTGCAGCACCGTTGGCACATAAACTTCACGGGCCTTTGCTTGCATGTATGTCGCTCATGGTGAGGCCAAATGGGGCCAGATTTCTTCAGAGTGACTACACAAGCGAAAAGTTCGACCGTGTCGACCCGTGCAGCCGGGCGCTGTACCGCGACAGCATCGCCTCACTGTATGGGTCGGGCGATCCGGAGGCTGTGATAAAAATGCGTTTCGGTTTCTGGAGTATCGTTATGGACCTCGCCACGCTTTCGCTGTTTCTCCCGGCCTGCTTCGCCTTGAACATGGCTCCCGGCCCGAACAATCTGCTGTCGGTCAGCAACGCCACCCGTTATGGCTATCGGCGCGCCTGCACGGCCGGTATCGGGCGCCTTCTCGCGTTCGCCGGGATGATCGCCCTTGCCGGTGCCGGTTTGTCGGTGGTGCTGCAAACCTCGGAATGGCTGTTCCATGCGATAAAGATCATTGGCGCGGCGTATCTGCTGTATCTGGCCTGGCAGCTGTGGCGGGCAAATCCTGAGGCCGAGCAGCAGGTGACTGGCGCAACGGTGGGATTCTTTGCGTTGGCGCGTCAGGAGTTTCTGGTGGCGGCAGGTAATCCGAAGGCGATTCTGTTGTTCACTGCGTTCCTGCCGCAGTTCGTTGACCCATCCCGCCCGGTGCCGGAGCAGTTTGCCGTGCTCGGCGCGCTGTTCCTGATGCTGGAATGGATCGCGATCAGCGCTTACGCCTGGATGGGCCTGCACATGCGCCGCTGGTTTGCCGAGCCACGGGGCAAGCGCATTTTCAATCGTTGCTGCGCCGGGCTGTTGTCGGCGGCGGCCTCGGTGCTGCTGATGGCGAAACGCGCGTGAGCATTACGAGACGGACGGCCCTTTGAGCTCAACCTGATTGCCATCCGGATCAAAGCAATACAGCGACAGGCCTTTGCCCTCTGCACCGAAGCGCTCGGCGGCTTTTTCGACGTTCAGACCGAACGTCTGCAAGTGTTGGGTTAGCGCTTCTTCATCGAACGGCTCAATGCGCAGGCAGAAGTGATCAACATTGCGCCGTTCGGTACCGGCAGCGCCGCCGCCCTTAAGCCCGAGCTGGCCGTGCAAGTCGACGAGGTCGATCATCGAAGTGCCGGCGCGCAGATGCACCAGCCCCAGGTGATCCTGGCGTTTGACCAGTTCGGCGCCGAATACCTGGCCATAGAAGTCGATGCTGCGCTGCAAGTCTTGAACGCGCAGCACAATGTGATCGATGCGTTGAATGGTAAAGGGATGCATAGGGTAAACACCTCACAAACTGTAGGAGCTGCGGCACGCTGCGATCTTTTGATCTTGTTTTTAACAGCCAACATCAAAAGATCGCAGCGTGCCGCAGCTCCTACACTAGTTCAGGGGGGTTGAAAATTCACTGTCGATTTTTCGGTGGAGCCATCGAGAAACTGGTTTTAATCTCAAGCCATGAACATACAAACCGCACTCCTGCCGCCCCACGCCGAGATGGTTCGCGCCATGCTCGAGCGCGACACTGCCTATGAAGGCGTGTTCTTCACAGCGGTGAAAACCACCGGGATTTTCTGCCGTCCGAGCTGCACGGCGCGCAAGCCGAAACCGGAGAATGTCGAGTTCTTCGCCCATGCCGACGAGTGCCTGTCGGCCGGTTATCGCGCCTGTCTGCGCTGTAAACCGCTGGACGCTGCGGCCATCGCCCCGGACTGGGTGCAACAACTGCTCAAAGCCGTCGATGCTGATCCCGAAACACGCTGGAGCGATGCACAACTGCTCGCCGAGGGTATCGAGCCGCTGAAGCTGCGGCGCTGGTTCAAGCAGCATTTCGGCATGACCTTCCACGCTTGGTTACGCACCCGACGGCTAGGCATGGCACTGGGCGGGATCAGGCAAGGCACCTCGATTGACCACGCCGCGTTCGATTCCGGCTACGAATCCCTGAGCGGGTTTCGTGATGCGTTTCAGAAGTCCTTTCACATCACCCCCGGACGCGCAGCGAACAGCGAGCCGCTGCTGTTCGCCCGACTGACCACGCCGCTCGGGCCGATGATCGCCATGGCCGAGCGCCGTGGGCTGGTGCTGCTGGAGTTCCTCGACCGGCCGGCGCTGACCCGTGAAGTCGAGCAATTGCAGATCCGCTACGGCTACGCGGTCGCGCCGGGGCATAACGCGCACTTGCAGCAGATCGAACGAGAACTGGCAGCGTATTTCGCCGGCAAACTCACCGAGTTCGACGTAGCGTTGCACCTGCCCGGCAGCGAGTTCGCCTGCCAGGTTTGGGGTGAGCTGCGGCAAATCCCCTACGGCCACACCAGCACCTACGGCGCCATCGCCGCGCAACTCGGTAAACCCGGCGCCAGTCGTGCGGTGGGCCTGGCCAACGGGCACAATCGGCTGGCGATTGTGGTGCCGTGCCATCGGGTGATCGGTGCGGACGGTTCGCTGACCGGCTATGGTGGCGGACAACCGCGCAAGGCGTATCTTCTGCGGCTGGAAAACGCCGCGGTACAGCTCACGCAACCACTGGCTTTCTGAACCCGTCGTCCTCAATAAAAAGTCATCATTAAGAAGGAATTTCGATGAACGTGCTCGACACTCAATTTCATCAACTGCATCAGCAAGACCTGCTGATCCTGACCAACGTCGCCGATGCCACGGAGGCGCGTCTGGTCGAACAGGCTGGCGGCAAAGCCGTCGCCACCAGCAGCGCGGCAGTGGCCTGGGCCCACGGTTACCCGGACGGCAACACCCTGCCCCTCGAACGTTTGATTTCCACCGTGGAATCCATCGCCCGGGTGATCAAAGTGCCGCTGAGCGTGGACATTGAGGCCGGTTATTCCGATGACCTTGGACGAGTCGCTGACGTCATCGACGCGGTGATTGGCGCAGGCGCGGTCGGGATCAATATCGAGGACGGTGCGGGCACTCCGGAATTGCTGGCGCGCAAGATCGAAGTCGCTCGACAGGTCGCTGCCAAGCGCGATGTGAAGCTGTTCATCAATGCGCGCACCGACGTCTATCTCAAGGGTCTGGTGCCGGCCGAAGATCGCGTCGCCGAAACCCTGCGCCGCTCAGCCCTGTATCAGGCTGCCGGAGCCGATGGGCTGTTTGCTGCCGGCGTCACTGCGGCCTATGAAATTGAAGCAATCTGCAAAGGCACAACGTTGCCGGTCAACGTCCTTGGTTTCGCTTGCCTGCCATCGCCTGAAGAGTTGCAAGCGCTTGGCGTACGCCGTTTGAGCGCAGGCTCAGGGATTGCCGAGTTCCTTTACGGCGCAATGGGCTCGCTGGTGAAGAGTTTCCTCGCCAGCGGCAAACTCGACAGCCACGACCTCAAGGCGCTGACCTACGGCGAAGTCAACGGCCTGCTGAAATAACATGCCCGAGCGCTATAAACCTGCCAGCGATTTTCTGGCCTCGCTGGATGCCGACTGGCAGCGCCATATTTCGGCAGTCGGCCCGTGCCTGCATCAGCCGCACCCGGCGCGCGATCCGTATGAGTCGCTGGTGCGGGCGATTGCTTATCAGCAACTGCATGCCAAGGCTGGAGACGCGATTGTCGGGCGGCTGGTGGGGTTGTTTCCCGGTCAGTCGTTTCCTCGGCCGGAGCAGATTCTGGCGACGGATTTCGAGTCGATGCGCGGTTGCGGGTTTTCTGGCGGGAAGATTGCGACCATTCAAGGAATTGCCCAAGCGACGCTGGATGGCGTGGTGCCGGACTATGCCTGTGCGCTGGCGATGGACGATGAAGCGCTGATCGAACGGCTGGTCAGTCTGCGTGGAGTCGGCCGTTGGACAGTGGAGATGCTGCTGATTTACAGCCTGGAGCGGATGGATATTTTGCCGGCGGATGATTTTGGTGTGCGTGAAGGTTATCGGCGATTGAAAGGGCTGGAGGTGCAGCCGACGCGCAGGCAGATGATTGAGATTGGACTGGCGTGGGCGCCTTATCGGACGGTGGCCGCGTGGTATTTGTGGCGGGTTGCCAAGGCGTAAGCCGAGTTATCGTTCATCGCGAGCAGGCTCGCTCCCACATTTGGAATGCATTCCCTGTAGGAGCTGCCGAAGGCTGCGATCTTTTGACTTTGATTTTTGGACGCAAGATCAAAAGATCGCAGCCTTCGGCAGCTCCTACATGGGGAGCGGTTACAACCCAGACTTGAGCCGGCTGAACGCCCGAATCAAAGCCCGGTTAAAAGCCTTGCCATTGTCATTCTTGCTATACAACGAAGCCCGCACCTCAGGCGACGGATACGTCCCCGGATCATTGCGAATCGACGCATCAACCAACCCATCCGCCGCCGTAATCGCGTTGGCGTAATGAATGGTGTCGGTGATCGGTGCAATCACTTCCGGCGTCATCAAATAATCCATCAGCGCCAGCCCCGCCTGCGCATGCGGCGCGTCCTTGGGTATGACCATGGCGTCGAACCAGATCAACGTGCCCTCTTTCGGTATCCGATAACTCAGCTTGAACGGCTTGTTCGCCGCCTCGGCTTGCCCAGCAGCAATCGCGACGTTGCCGTTCCATGACATCGCCACGCAGGTATTACCGTTGGCCAGATCGCTGATGTTCAGGTCGTTGTCGAAGTAGCGAATGTACGGGCGAATCTTCGCCAGTTGCTGCTCGGCCAGTTTCAAGTCATCGAGGTTCTGCCGGTTGATGTCCAGCCCCATGTACTTCATCACCGCCGCAAATACTTCGTTCGGATCGTTGAGCAGACTCACCCCGCAATCAGCGAATTTCGACACCACCGCCGGATCGAACAGCATCGCCCAGCTATCCCTCGGCGCGTCCGGCAAGCGCTGCTTGATCGCCTCTTCCTGATAACCCACACCGGTGGTGCCCCAGGCATAGATTCCCGCGTAGCGATTACCCGGATCGAACACCGCCATGTGCTGACGGAACTCTTCGCCCACGCCGGCAAAGTGCGGCACCCGGGCCTTGTCCAGCGGCTGAATCGCCCCGCTCTCGATGGCCCGCGACAGATGCTGACCGGCGGTCAGCACCAGGTCATAACCGCTGCGTCCGGTGAGCAGTTTGGTCTCGACGGTTTCCAGCGAATCAAAGTGATCGGCGACCACATGAATCCCGGTTTTCGCCTCGAAATTCTTCAAAGTATCCGGAGCCAGGTACTCGCCCCAGATGTACAGATTCACCACCGGTTTTTCGCTGTCGGCGGCCTGCACACACAACGGTGCAAGCACCAGCAATAACGCTTGAGTCAGTTTGTGCAGGCCCATGCTCAGGCTCCGTTCTTGTGGTGAGGAATGCCGGCGTATTGCGGCATGGTGATGCACGCGACGTTACCGCCGCCAAGGAGGATTTCCCGTGAGTTTTCGATGCCGACGATTTTGTGCTGCGGGAACAGTTCGGCCAGGGTCGCCAAGGCGACTTGATCCTGACGATCACCGAATAACGGCACCACAATCGAACTGTTGCCGGCGTAGTAATTGATATACGACGCGCAGATTTTGGTCCCGGCCTGACGGGTGTGGGTGCTGTCCTGCTGGTCGAGGCCTTCGGCTTCTTCAGCCGTCCATTCGAGCACGTCCGGTTGCGGCAGTTTGTGCACGATCAACTCGCGACCACGGCTGTCGCGGGTGCTGCGCAGGATGTCGTAGGCCTCCTGATAGATTTCCCATTGCGGGTCATCGCGGTTGTCGGTCCATTGCAGCACCACTTCACCGGGACGCACGAAGCACGCGAGGTCATCGACATGGCCGTCGGTTTCATCGAACTTGCAGCCGCGTGGCAGCCAGATCACCTGTTCGGCGCCGAGGTAATCGGTAAGACGACGGGTAACTTCGTCCTTGCCCAGATGCTGGTTGCGATTGCGGTTGAGCAGGCATTGCTCGGTGGTGAGGATGCTGCCCTGCCCGTCACTCTGGATACCGCCGAGTTCGGCAATCAACGGTGCGCGATAGCGGTCGAAACGTTCGATTTCGAGGATTTTGCTGGCGATCTGGTCGTCCTTGTCCCACGGATAATACAAACCGCCATCGAGGCCGCCGTAGGCATTGAATTCGAAGTCGACACCGCGCACTTCGCCGCTCTGATCGTTGACCACAAAGCACGGCCCGCTGTCGCGAAACCAGGTGTCGTTGCAGGTCATTTCCACCACGCGCACTTGCGGCGGCAACTGCCGGCGAGCGGTGGCGAATTGTGCGGCGGAGGCGCAAACGGTGACCGGTTCGCTCTGCGAGATAGCGGTGACGATCTGCACCCAGACTTTCTGCGCAGGCTTGGCGCCGTTGCGCCAGACGTCGGTGCGCTCCGGCCAGCCGAGCCAGCAACCGGACTTGGTTTCGAATTCGCCGGGCAGACGGAAGCCGTCCTGTTTCGGGGTGGTGTCGAGTGAACGTGCCATGGTCAAACCTCGTTGTTCGGGAGGGGAATGACCACAGGCTACGGTCGCGGGCCGCCGCCCCGCCAACGATGATTATTGCGGAACAGTTGAATCTAACTCATCAATCGGCCAGCTGATCGTTGAACCATTCGAGCATTTGTGCCACCGCTGGGCGCTCCAGTCGCAGGCGTTCGCAGACCAGCGCGTATTGCCCGAGCGCGGTCATGCTGGAGGTGAACGGGCGCACCAATCGGCCGCTCTGCAAGTCTTCCTGTGCGGTGAGATTGTCACCCATCGCCACGCCCTGCCCTTGCGCTGCGGCCTCCAGTGCCAGCCCGGCGTGGGCGAAATACAACTGCCGTTCGGGACGCTGATCGCCGGCGTGACTGGTCAGCCATGCAGTCCAGGTTTTGCCGTCCTGATCGTCGTGCAGCAGGCAATGCCGCGCCAGATCTTTGGGATTTTTCAGAGTGCCCTGGTTGAACAGGCCGGGGCTGCACACCGGGAAGAATTGCAGCGCTGGCAACGGCCGGACGAAGTACGCCGAGCTGTCCACCGGGCCGGTGCCGTAAGTGATCGCCAGATCGATGTCTTCCCCCGGTGCGGTGGCGTCGATCGGCTGCTCGTAAAGGTGCAAGGTGATGTGCGGATAGCGCGCGTAGAAATCGGTGAGGCGGCTCATCAGCCACTTCTGCGCGAGTTCTGCGGTGACGGCCAGGCGTAACACCGCCAGCGAGGATGGATCGCGCAGTTCATCGCAGGCGTCGCCGATCAGTTCGAAGGCCTGTTGCAGGCTCTGCATCAGGCGTCCGGCGGCGATGGTTGGGCGAATCTGACGGCCTTCGCGGATGAACAGCGAGACGCCGAGTTGTTCTTCGAGCTGACGAATCTGGTGACTGACGGCGCTGTCGGTGACACACAGTTCGGCTGCCGCACGACCGAAGTGCGCGTGACGGGCGGCGCATTCGAAGGTTCTGAGGGCGGCCAGTGAAGGTAGTCGTCGCATGGGTTTTGATCCCGGTTTTTAGAGGGCCATGCTGACCGGGCTATTCGTGGGCGTCCAGTGTCACCGCGTTATCGTTCATCGCTGGCAAGCCAGCTCCCACAGGATCAGCGCCGAATCAAGTATCTGTGTTCACCACCGCACACTGTGGGAGCTGGCTTGCCAGCGATAGCGTCAGCACATTCACTGCAAATCTCCCACAGGATCAGCGCTGACCCAAGTATCTGTGTTCTCCACCGCACACTGTGGGAGCTGGCTTGCCAGCGATAGCGTCAGCACATTCACTGCAAATCTCCCACAGGATCAGCGCTGACCCAAGTATCTGTGTT
>NZ_JBIUXX010000002.1:0-7703 GCF_044744235.1 Pseudomonas sp. NPDC087346 | reverse complement strand
TGTTCACCACCGCACACTGTGGGAGCTGGCTTGCCAGCGATAGCGTCAGCACATTCACTGCAAATCTTCTAGGCTGAACCAGACCATTCCAGCAAACCGGAGGCCCCCATGCACCTGGAAGGCTCTTGCCATTGCGGCGCAGTGACATTCTCCCTGACCAGCGCCCACCCCTATCCATATCAACGTTGCTACTGCTCGATCTGCCGCAAGACCCAGGGCGGTGGCGGTTACGCGATCAACCTCGGCGGCGACGCCAGCAGCCTGAAAGTGCAAGGTCGCAAGCACATCAGCATCTACCACGCGAAGATGAAAGACGCAGGCGAAAAACGCGCCCACCGCAGCACTGCCGAGCGACATTTCTGCGCGCAGTGTGGCAGCGGTTTGTGGCTGTTCAGCCCGGAATGGCCGGAGCTGATCCACCCGTTCGCCTCGGCCATCGACACCCCGTTGCCGGTACCGCCGGAACACACGCACCTGATGCTCGGCTCAAAGGCCCCTTGGGTCGAAGTCGAGGCTAAACCGAAGGACAAACAGTTCGAGGTCTACCCCGAAGAGTCCATCGCCCAATGGCATGAGCGCCTCGGTTTGACTCGCTGATCACCTTCACAGTCTTTGACAGTTTCCCGACAAAGCTGCCAAAGATTGCTGGCCGCCACCCGCCTAGCATGGGCGCATCCAAACTCCCCTCGGGTGCCCCATGCCGGTTTCGTTACGAACGTTCTCGCTGTCTCTGACTTCCCTTTGCCTGTTGTTGCCGGGCGATTCGTTGCGCGCCGAAGACTGGCAAACAACCTTGCGCGCTGGTGCGGTCAGCACGCCGCGCTACAGCGGTAGCGACGAACGGGTTTTGGCGCCGCTGGTGGGTGTCGAAATCGTCAGCCCGTACGGTTTTTTTCTCGACAGCAGTCGGGGTCTGGGCTGGGGTTTTGACGAGGACGACTTCGGCCTCAGCGTCTACGTCGGCGCCAGCGATGTGCGCAAGGATCGCAAGACCGGCTACAAGGGTTCGGACGATCTCAACGGTATGGGTTCGATCAAGTCTCGGCCGGTGATCGGGCTGGATGGTCGCTATCACATGGGGCCGATTGTTCTGGAGGCGAACTTCGAGCATGCGCTGGAAAAGGATGATGACGACCACGACACCGGCTCAGCCTGGAATCGCCTGAAACTCAGCCTCAATATGCCACTGTATGAGGGACGTTACGGCAAGGTGAATGGCGGGGTTAACAGCCAGTTTGGTGATGGCGACTATCTGCGCACCTGGTATGGGGTAAGTGCGGCACAAGCGGCGCGCAGCCGGTTTGGGGCGTACAAGGCCCATGGCGGGTTGATCAGTCGCGGGGCGGATCTGACCTGGACGATGCCGATTGATGAGCAGTGGAGTGTTTCGACGGTGTTGGCGGTGCAGTATCTGAACCATGAGGCGGCGGACAGCCCGATTGTCGAGCGGCGGTTGCAGACTTCGTTGGCTGGACAGGTGGTTTATACCTTTTGAGTTTGCGATGTGTCTGATGGCCTCATCGCTGGCAAGCCAGCTCCCACAGGGATTTGTAGTGTAGCCACTGAACCTGTGGGAGCTGGCTTGCCAGCGATGGGGCCGGAACAGGCAACATCACTCAATCCAGATGTGCCCAGGTCATACGAAACGACGCCCCACCCCAAACCGACTCGCCTACCTCAACCTGCCCGCCATGCGACTGCGACACCCGTCGCACCAACGCCAGCCCCAGCCCGAAGCCACCGGTACGCCGATCACGACTGGCATCCAGCCGCGAGAACGGTTCGAAGATTTTCTCCCGCCCATCCACCGGCACGCCCGGTCCGTCATCATTAACCCGCACTTCGTAATAATCGCCAGTGCGTACCAGCGTCACCTCGACCCGTTGATCGGCATAACGAATCGCATTGCGCAGCAGATTGATCACCGCCCGCGCCATAAACCGTGGTTCGATGCGCACCGTTTCGAGCTGGCATTCACCGATCAGTAATTGCACTCCCGCCGCTTCCGCCTCCAGCGCCACGCTGCCGACCACGCTGTCGAGCCAATTGGTCGCCTGGATATTCTCGCGTTTGATCACCGTCGCGCCGCGTTCAAGGCTGGCGTAGGTCAGCAGTTCCGAGACCATTTCTTCCAGCTCGCCAAGGTCGGCGTACATGTCGGCGATCAACTCGCGATTCAGGCTGGCATCCGGTTGCTGCTTGAGTTGATCAAGTTCAAACGACAACCGCGCAATCGGCGTGCGCAATTCGTGGGACACGGCGTTAGTCAGTTCGCGCTGATTGGCGATCAGGCTCTCGATCCGCGCCGCCATCAGGTTGAAGTGCCCGGCCAGATCACGAATGTTCGAGCGCTTGGACAACTGGATGCGCACCGCCAGATCGTTATCGCCGAAGCGCTCGGCCGCCAGCCGCAGCTTCTCCAGATCGCGCCAGTGCGGGCGTACCCAGAAGAACAGGACGATACCGATCAACACCGCCAGCATCATGTAAGCCGCAGTGATGTAGAACGGCATCAGGCTCGGCTCGGGCGGCAGTTTGATGCTGAGCAACTGGCTACCACCATCGATGTTGCTGATGAACTGGGTGTAGTTGTCGCGGATCACCAGCAGGTTCTGCGCCAGCTCGGATTTTTCCTCGGCAGTCAGCGCCAGTTGATCGGCCTCGACCAGCTTCAGCGACAAACCATAATGCGGGCGCAGGGCTTCCAGTTGCTGCTCGCGCGCCTCGCCATGTTGTTCGCGCATGTGCTCGACCAGCGACCACGCCTGCCCGCGCACAGCCTCACGGTTGTAAGCCTGCATCTGGTTGTCGAGCAAGGCGTTGAAGGTGTGTTCGACCGTCTGCAATGCCAGCACCAGGCCGACCGTCATCACCAGAAACAGCCCGAAAAATAACCGCAGCATCTACAACTCCCAGGCAAACGGATTGAACAGGTAACCCTTGCCCCACACGGTTTTGATGCACACCGGTTCGCGGGGGTTGTCCTTGAGTTTGTTGCGCAACTTGCTGATGTACACATCGACGCTGCGGTTGAGGCCATCGAAGGCAATGCCGCGCATGCGATTGAGGATGTCATCACGAGAAAGCGTCTTGCCCGCCGCACTGGCCAGCAACCACAGCAGTTCGAACTCCATGGTGGTCATTTCGATGATCTCGCCCGCCAGCCGCACCTCGCGGCAACTGCGATCGATGTTCAAACGGCCGAATTCCAGTGAACTGACCACGCCATTCTCCGGCACCTGACGGCGTTGCAGCGCACGCAATCGAGCCAGCAGCACCGGCGGTTTGATCGGTTTGATCACGTAGTCGTCGGCACCGGACTCAAGGCCGAGAATATGGTCGAGGTCGTCTTCCTTGGCGGTGAGGATGACAATCGGCGTGTCCGACACGCTGCGGATCTCCCGGCAAACGTGCAGACCGCTCTGCCCCGGCAGCATGAGGTCCAGCACCACGACCTTAGGCTTGAATTCAAGAAACGCGGCCACCGCCAGATCGCCGCGATGCACCGTGTGCACCTCGTAGCCATGCTGTTCGAGAAAGTGTGCGATCAACGCCGCGAGGCGCTCATCGTCCTCCACCAGAAGGACTTTGCCAAAACCCAGGTTATCCATAACGACCGTCTGCCAACCCATGTGTGAAGTGGGCGACATTATGGCGGCATTGCCGGTGCGACGTTTGCTTCACGCAGCAAAAACCGGCCGCAGGGGCCGGTTTCCGGTGATGTTTCATACTCTTAAGAGTTTTTCACAATCTCAGGCGGGTACGCCGCTGTGGAAGCGGAATTCCTCGTCCGGCGACTCGATCAGTTCCTGTTCGGCAGCTCGCACTCGCTCGATCACCTGCGCGATGTCTTTCGCGTCGCCGTACTGGTAGGCCAGTTTCAGGTAACCCTGATAGTGCCGCGCCTCGCTTTTCAGCAGGCCGAAATAGAACTTGCCGAGTTCTTCGTCCAGATGCGGCACCAGCGCTTCGAACCGCTCGCAACTGCGCGCTTCGATGAAAGCGCCGACCACCAGCGTATCGACCAGTTTCACCGGTTCATGGCTGCGCACCACTTTGCGCAGGCTCGATGCGTAACGGCCGGCATGCAACTGACGCAGTTCGATCTTGCGCCGTTTCATCAGGCGCATCACTTGTTCGTGGTGCACCAGTTCTTCCCGGGCCAGACGCGACATCATGTTGATCAGATCGGCGTGGGAATGGTACTTGGCAATCAGGCTCAACGCGGTGCTGGCAGCCTTGAACTCGCAGTTCTTGTGGTCGATCAGCATGGTTTCCTGATCGGCCAATGCAGCCTGAACCCAGGCATCGGGCGTGCGGCAACCAAGGAATTCGTGGATTTCGGGAAAGATCATGGGGCTCACGGCTAAAAAGGTGTTCGAGCGAAGGGCGCCGATTATACCGGCCTGCCCGCAGACCACCAGTCGCCATCGTTGATATGCATCAAGTCGCAGGCTGACGGGCAGCAACTATAGTTGTGCAACGCCGTGCCTTTTCTTTGCTGGAGACTCCGCTCATGCAAGCCATTCGCAGCATTCTGGTGGTCATCGAACCCGAACATTCGGAAAGCCTGGCGCTCAAGCGCGCCAAGCTGATCGCTGGCGTGACCCAGGCCCATCTGCACCTGCTGGTGTGCGACAGGAAGCACGACCACGCCGGGATGCTCGGCGTACTCAAAGCCGCGCTGGTGGCGGACGGTTACAGCGTCACCACCGAACAGGCGTGGAACGAAAGCCTGCACGAAACCATCATCGACGTGCAGCAGGCCGAAGGCTGCGGGCTGGTGATCAAACAGCATTTCCCCGACAGTCCACTGAAAAAAGCCCTGCTGACCCCGGCCGACTGGAAACTCCTGCGCAACTGCCCTACCCCGGTACTGCTGGTGAAAACCTGCATGCCGTGGAAGGACCGAGTGATTCTCGCCGCAGTCGATGTCGGCAATGCCGACGGCGAGCACCGGCATCTGCACACGACGATCATCGATCACGGCTATGACATCGCCAGTCTGGCCAAGGGGCATCTGCATGTGATCGCCGCACATCCGTCGCCGATGCTGTCGGCGGCTGACCCGACCTTTCAGCTCAAGGAAACCATCGAGGCGCGCTATCGCGACCAGTGCCGGGCGTTTCAGGCCGAGTTCGATGTCGACGATGAGCATCTGCACATCGAGGAAGGACCGGCGGATGTGTTGATTCCGTTCATGGCGCACAAACTGCAAGCGGCGGTGACGGTGATTGGCACCGTGGCGCGCACCGGGTTGTCAGGGGCGTTGATCGGCAATACCGCCGAAGTGGTGCTCGACTCGCTGGAAAGTGACGTGCTGGTGCTCAAGCCGCAGGAGGTTGAGGATCATCTGGTGGAGTTGGCGGTGAAACACTAGGTCTCAAGATCAAAAGATCGCAGCCTTCGGCAGCTCCTACAGTTGGAACGCATTCCCCTGTAGGAGCTGCCGAAGGCTGCGATCTTTTGACTTTAAAAATCAGGCGCCGAAGGCGTCCTTGAGGAATCCGGGAGCGATATAGCGCTGATAGTGCGCTTCCGACAGCAGGAAAAATTCCCGATCAATGGCATCGCGCAATTCCGGCAGATTCCAGTCGCGAAACTCCGGCAGCAACACCATCCCGTAGGCATCCAGATTAATGATCACCCGCGCACCCCGGGCGATCAGTTGGTACGCCCAGCAATATTCCGACTGATGCGGCACAAAGCGGATCTTGCGCTGTTCCAGCTGCTGGCGCAGGCGCGCCGAGTCGAAAATCTCGACCTTGCCGGCCATCACTTGTGACAGCAATTGTTCGAGTCGCAGCCAGACCGCGCGCTTTTCTTCCTCGTTGTAACCGTTCCAGTTGATCACTTCGTGATGGAAACGCTTGCAGCCACGGCACACCAGATCACCGTAAACAGTGGAGCAGAGGCCGACGCATGGGGTCTTGATGGTCTGATTGGGCATAAAGTAGACAAAACACTGAAACGCGGAACAGGTCGGCATGTTAGCCCTTTGTCTAACATTGATCACCCCTCAAACTTGAGGGCCTAACTTACCTTTAATTTTTTTTTGCCGTAGAATCAGCCAGCCTTTTAAGGCGCCAATGTCCGTTAGAAGCTGTTTTCAAAGCGTCACGAGCACAGTCGTTCCTTCAGAGCGGTGTTGGCGAAGGGTTTTTCCAGCGGGGAAAAGCCAATCGCCAACCCTCATCAGCTCCCCGTTCTGCAGGCGTAAAACTTTGAAAGCAGCTTCTGTAAGGAATGTCCGGTAATTCTGGCCAAACGACCCACAACGTCGTGCGGCGCATGAGTACGGTCATTTCGGGATGAGCGTCCCGGACACCCATTTGGGACCACTGATGAGGGTAATAACTGTGCTTGAAGCCTACCGCAAACATATCGAAGAGCGTGCAGCCCTGGGTATCGTTCCCCAGCCGCTTAACGCCGAACAAACTGCAGGCCTGGTCGAGCTGCTGAAGAATCCTCCGGCTGGCGAAGAAGAATTCCTCGTTGACCTGATCACCAATCGCATTCCACCAGGCGTGGACGAAGCGGCTTATGTCAAAGCCGGTTTCCTCTCTGCACTGGCCAAGGGCGAAGTCTCCTCTCCTCTGCTGGACAAGAAGCGCGCTGTAGAACTGCTCGGCACCATGCAGGGCGGCTACAACATCGTGACCCTGGTTGACCTGCTCGACGACGCCGAACTGGCGCCGGTTGCTGCTGCTCAACTCAAGCACACCCTGCTGATGTTCGACGCATTCCACGACGTGGCTGAAAAAGCCAAGAACGGCAACGTTCACGCTCAAGGCGTGCTGCAGTCCTGGGCTGACGGCGAGTGGTTCAAGAACCGTCCGACCCTGGCCGACAAAATCAGCCTGCGCGTGTTCAAGGTGACTGGCGAGACCAACACCGACGACCTGTCGCCTGCTCCGGATGCCTGGTCGCGTCCAGACATCCCGCTGCACGCTCTGGCCATGCTGAAAATGGCTCGTGAAGGCATCGTTCCTGATCAGCAGGGCGCCATCGGCCCGATGAAGCAGATCGAAGAAATGCGCGGTCAAGGCTTCCCTATCGCCTACGTCGGTGACGTGGTCGGTACCGGTTCCTCGCGTAAGTCCGCTACCAACTCGGTTCTGTGGTTCTTCGGCGACGACGTTCCTTACGTGCCGAACAAGCGTGCTGGCGGTTTCTGCTTCGGCAGCAAAATCGCTCCGATCTTCTACAACACCATGGAAGATGCCGGCGCACTGCCAATCGAGTTCGACGTTTCCAACATGAACATGGGCGACGTGATCGACCTGTACCCGCATGCTGGCAAAGTCTGCAAACACGGAACCGACGAAGTCCTGACCACCTTCGAAATGAAGACTCCGGTTCTGTTGGACGAAGTTCGCGCTGGCGGCCGTATTCCACTGATCATCGGCCGTGGCCTGACCGAGAAGGCTCGCGCCGAACTGGGTCTGCCTGCGTTCGACCTGTTCAAAAAGCCTGATGCACCGATCGAAAGCACCAAGGGTTACACCCTGGCGCAGAAAATGGTCGGCAAGGCTTGCGGTCTGGCAGAAGGCAAAGGCATCCGTCCTGGCACCTACTGCGAACCGAAGATGACCACCGTAGGTTCTCAGGACACCACCGGTCCAATGACCCGTGACGAACTGAAAGACCTGGCGTGCCTGGGCTTCTCCGCTCATCTGGTGATGCAGTCCTACTGCCACACC
>NZ_JBIUXX010000001.1:255991-344811 GCF_044744235.1 Pseudomonas sp. NPDC087346 | reverse complement strand
AGGCGCAGCTCGCCGTAGTCCAGGTCAGCCATGTGCGTGCACACGCTGTTCAGGAAGTGACGGTCGTGAGAGATGATGATCATCAGGCTGTTACGCTGGGTCAGGATGTTTTCCAGCCAGCGAATGGTGTTAATGTCCAGGTGGTTGGTCGGTTCGTCGAGCAACAGCACTTCAGGATCGGAGAACAGCGCCTGCGCCAACAATACGCGCAGTTTCCAGCCCGGCGACACTTCGCTCATCGGGCCGAAGTGTTGCTCGATGCCGATACCCAGACCCAGCAACAGCTCACCGGCGCGAGATTCGGCGGTGTAGCCGTCCATCTCGGCGAATTCGGTTTCCAGCTCGGCAACGGCCATGCCGTCTTCTTCGGACATTTCCGGCAGCGAGTAGATGCGATCGCGCTCGGCCTTGACCTTCCACAGCTCTTCGTGACCCATGATCACGGTATCGATCACGGTGAATTCTTCGTAGGCGAACTGATCCTGGCGCAATTTACCCAGGCGCACGTTCGGCTCGAGCATCACTTGTCCGCCGGAAGGATCAAGATCGCTGCCGAGGATTTTCATGAAGGTCGACTTGCCGCAACCGTTGGCGCCGATCAGGCCGTAGCGGTTGCCCGCGCCGAATTTGACCGAAACGTTCTCGAACAGCGGCTTGGCGCCGAACTGCATCGTAATGTTAGCTGTAGAAATCAAAGGTTTTTCCTGCGAAGCATTCAGAGTAGCGAGGGTGCGGCCGGGGCGCTGGGCCCGAGTCGAAGTGCGCCGAGGCGGGGGACATTCCCGTCATCAACCAGGGGAGGCACGTAAAGTTTGGCGGCGATTGTACTGGTCTGGCTGCCTAAACGATAGGGCGAATACGCCGCAGAGGACGTTTGGCACAAACACGGGACAGATTTTCACAGATGAGGTTCACCATTGGTTACAAACTGCGGCTAAAATGCCATCCATTCGTCCAATGACCGCTAACGGCATGGGCTCACCGGTATTTATGCCACTGCAACAGCTCCTTCGCCGCAGGCCGGCCAGGCGCGCAGTGTGTTCACTTTCGACGTGTGACGATTTCCTTGAAACTCATCATTGCTGCTATTTATGTCATTTCCATTGCATACGTTCACTTGCGTGGGCGTGTGCGGCACAAGCTGGGTCGCCAACTGAGCGACCACTCGACGTTTCTGGCGCCGATCAATTGCTTCCTTTACCTGTTCTCGAAGAAACCGAGCCAGCCCTATCTTGATCCGGCCGAGTTTCCTGATCTGAGCCCGTTACAGGCGCATTGGGAAGAAATCCGCGAAGAAGGGCAGAACCTGCTGCGTGCAGGCGAGATCAAGCGCTCGAATCAATACGACGATGTCGGTTTCAACTCGTTCTTCAAATCCGGCTGGAAGCGTTTCTATCTGAAGTGGTACGGCGAGAGCCATCCGTCGGCCATGAAGCTGTGCCCGCGCACCACTGAACTGGTGCAGAGCATCGGTTCGATCAAGGCTGCGATGTTTGCCGAACTGCCACCGGGCTCGAAACTGGTACGCCACCGCGACCCTTACGCCGGTTCGTACCGTTACCACCTCGGTCTGGAAACGCCGAACGATGCTGGCTGCTATATCAATGTCGACGGCGAGAGTTATCACTGGCGCGACGGTGAGGCGGTGATGTTTGACGAAACATTCATTCATTACGCGGTAAACAGCACCGACAAGAACCGCATCATTCTGTTTTGCGACGTTGAGCGGCCACTTAAGTATCGCTGGGCGGCAGCGTTCAATCGCTGGTTCAGCCGGACGGTGATGTCTGCTGCCGGCGCGCCAAACGATGTCGGCGACCGGACGGGTGGTATCAACCGTTTGTTTACCAAAATCTACAAGATTCGTTTGCGCGGCAAAGAACTGAAAAAGCGTAATCGAAAGCGCTACTACATGGAAAAGTGGGCGATCTTCGGTGGTTTGCTCGCGGTTTTCATTCTGATCTGATTGCTACTGTGTCCGTGTTGGCGCCATCGCTGGCAGGCCAGCTCCCACAGTGGCCGTTACACCCCGGACCCTGTGGGAGCTGGCTTGCCAGCGATGAGGCCCTGACATTCACCCAAGCAAAACCTGATTCAATCCAACATCTCAGGAGGCTTTTTTAGTCTTCTTCGCTGGCGCAGCCTTCGTTGGTTTCTCTGCTCTAGCCTTGGGCTTGGTGGCCGCTTTCCCACCCAAACTGCGTTTAAGCAGCTCGGTCAAATCGATAACATCGGCAGTCTTGCGCTCTTCCTCGCCACCCACCGTCTCGACATCCTCGATCTTGCCTTCATGGGCTTTTTTCTCCACCAGCGCCATGATCTTGTCTTCAAACTCATCTTTGTAGTCGTCTGGACTCCAGTCGCCGCTCATGTCCTCCACCAGCCGTTTAGCCATATCCAGTTCACCCTTGGCCAATTGCGGTTTGGTCACCTCGCTGCCAAGTTCCAGCTCATCGAGACCGCGCACCTCTTGCGGCCAGCGCAGCTTTACCAGCACCAGCGCTGATTCCAGCGGCATCAACGCCGCCAGGTACTGACGTGTGTGCAGAACCACTCGGGCGAGGGCAACTTTGTTGGTCTTGGTCAAGGTTTCGCGCAATAACGCATAAACCTTGCCGCCGCGTTTGTCCGGTGCCAGGTAATAAGGGGTCTCGATGTTCTGCAAAGGGATCTGCTCGGCATCGACGAAGGAAAAGATGTCGATGGTCTGGGTTGAAACCGGGTGTGCGGAGCGAATTTCTTCCTCGCTAAGCACTACATAGCGACCCTTTTCGTATTGCACGCCTTTGACGATATGTTCCTTGGTGACTTCTTTGCCCGTGACCTTGTTTACCCGTTTATAGCCCACCGGGTCCATGTTGCGGCTGTCGAGCCAGTCGAAGTCGACACCTTTTGATGAGGTCGCGGAAACCAGCGCCACAGGGATGTGCACCAGTCCGAAGCTGATCGCGCCTTTCCAGATTGCCCGAGCCATGGTGCCGTCCTCCAAGTGATGATCAGGTGACCAGTGACCCGGCGCGAAAGTTTCCGGCGTTTATCGCGGTCAAGCCGTGTTACATCTTGTTTAGCGGTGATGGGTTAACAAATCCGAACGCTCGGCGTAGCGTGGACTCGAAGGCTCTATCACCAGCGAATCGAGAGGCCGTCCCATGAACCGAGTTTTGTCTGGCGTCTTTGTGCTGCTGCTCAGCGCAGGTCTGGCGCATGCCGACGTCACGGCGCCGACATCGTCGCTGTTGCTCGCGCAAAGTCCGACGGGTACCAGCAACAACCCTTACAACAGCCCGATTCGCCGGGCTAATCCAAACAGCATGCAGGGCACCCAGCCCAGCGCCCCGATCATTCGCGGGCCGAACACGGTGCCCGTACCAAGACAGCCAACCATTGAAAATCGTGGCATCGGCAATGGTCAGTCACAGCGTTCGGTGCCGAGCACTCCACCAAAATTCATCCCCAATCCACCGCCGCGAGATGGAGACGGCAACCGTTGAATGGCAGAACCGGGTTCTGTCAGCCTTTCAATTGAACAAAAGGAATCGTGCATGTTGCGTAAAACCCTTCTAGCCAGCCTGTGCGCAGGCGCACTTGTCAGTCTCCCGACCTTCGCTGCAATAGCGCCCAAAGAGTTGAAAAGCGAGCAGGGCACACTTGAAGTCACCACTGTCAGCCAAGGTCTGGAACATCCCTGGGCACTGGCATTCTTGCCGGATCGCCAAGGCATGCTGGTGACCGAACGACCGGGCAACCTGCGGATGGTGGGTGCCGATGGCAAGTTATCGGCTCCAATCAACGGCGTGCCGAAGGTGTGGGCCAAGGGGCGGGGCGGTCTGCTCGACGTGGTGCTTTCTCCGGATTTCAAAGAGGATCGGCTGGTGTATCTGTCCTACGCCGAGGGTGGCGGTGCAGGCGACAAGGCCGGGACGGCGGTGGGGCGTGGACGGCTGTCGGATGATTTGACGACGCTGACGGATTTCAAGGTGATCTTCCGCCAGGAGCCGAAGCTGTCGGTCGGCAATCATTTCGGCTCACGCCTGGTGTTTGATCGCGACGGCTATCTGTTCATCACCTTGGGTGAAAACAACGACCGGCCGACCGCACAGGATCTCGACAAGCTGCAAGGCAAGGTCGTGCGCATCTACCCTGACGGCAAGGTGCCGGACGACAATCCATTTGTCGGCCAGTCGGGCGTGCGTCCCGAGATCTGGTCCTACGGCCATCGTAATCCGCAGGGTGCAGCGCTCAACCCGTGGACCGGCACTCTTTGGGAAAACGAACACGGCCCGCGTGGCGGTGATGAAGTAAACATCATCGAGCGCGGGAAGAACTACGGCTGGCCGCTAGCGACCCATGGCATCAATTATTCCATGCAACCGATTCCGGAAGCGCAGGGCAAAACCGCCGAAGGCACTGTCCCGCCGCATCATGTCTGGGAGAAATCGCCCGGCGTCACTGGCATGGCTTTCTATGATGCGGATCGCTTCAAACCGTGGCAGCACAACGTGTTTATCGGTGCGCTAGTCACTCAAGAGTTGATCCGGTTGCAGTTTGATGGTGACAAGGTTGTGCACGAGGAGCGGTTGCTGGGTGAACTCAAGCAGCGCATCCGTGATGTTCGACAGGGGCCTGATGGTTATCTGTATGTGCTGACGGATGAGGCCGATGGTTCGCTTTACAAGATCGGCCTGAAATAACCGATCTCCGGCATTCATATGTTTTTGTGGCGAGGGAGCTTGCTCCCGCTTGAGTGCGCAGCGCTCACAGGTTCTGGGGCTGCTTCGCAACCCAGCGGGAGCTTGCTCCCTCGCCACAAAAGATTGCGAATACTGGATTCATTTTCGGGCATGGATCACCACCGCAGCCCTCAACTTCCCCCGGCCAAACCGGCACATTTTCTCGAATTCGCCATGGCTGACCGGTACATGCTGGCAGTCCATCGGTTGTCGATGCTGGCTGTGGTCAACATCCGGATCGTGCAGATACACGAAGTCCTCGTCGCAATCGGTCACCACCACCCAATGCGGCGACTTGGAGCGGGTCAGTCGATAGCTGCTGATCAACACCAATGGCTGGCCACCAGCGGCCAGCACGGTAGGCAGGTTCAGTTGCGCGCCGATCAACTGCTCGACATCGGTCTCGTGCAACTGCGCGCTGAACTCGTCATGCACCAGGCGCATGACGTCTTTTTTATGCTCATCACGCACACCGTCGAGGAACAACGGCCCGGCCAGACTTAACTGCAACGTCACAGCAAAACCTCGACGCCACGCCGCCAACGCCAAACCTTGCGGGCTGCAACCACCGTGGCCCGAAGTCATGAACACCGTGGTTGCCTCACGCCAGATTTGCAACTCTTCGCGCCGCTCCAGCAAACGCTCGGATTGCAACGCGCCCATGGCCATCAACAAGCAGGCAGGGCCACAAGTGAAGTCAGTGGTTTGTGAATAGAACGGCACCCGGATGCTGCGCGAATCACGGTGTTGAAGGATGCGTTTCTCCAGGCGCAATGCGTCTGCATGATCTTCGTAGTAGTCGTGGATCAAGGCGAAGCGCCGATAGCCGTTGCGTTCGTACAAGGCAATGGCGGCGGGATTATCTGTGCGCACTTCGAGCCGTAAGTAAGCACAGTCATGCTCAAGTGCACAGGCCTCGATGCGTTGCAGCAATTGTTTGCCCAGTCCCGTGCCACGGGCGTCGCTGGCAATCGCAATGGAATACAGGCGTGCCAGTGAGGTGCCTCGGTGAAAAAGCACCAACGCGTAACCCAGCAACTGATCATGGCGCTCGGCTACCAGCAGTTGCGCATGGGCGCGGGTGATCATCCATTGAAAGCTGCGACTGGTCAGCCGGTCGGTGGTGAAACATTGCATTTCCAATGCCAGCAGCGCCGGCAAATCCTCAACTACTGCCAAACGAAAAACAGCACTCATATGACCACCGTAAAAGTTGCGTAACGAAACGAGACTTTCGAAAAACTTCGTGCTTAATAGAAAAGGTCTTGTTCTCCAACGGATCAATCTCTATGTCAGCGGTACAGGGTCATTGGCGCGAAGTATCCGGGCAAAGTTTGCCAGCGGCAACTTATTTAAACTCAGCGGCGAGAACTTCAAGTCAAGTGCTGATCATCGTCGAACGCAAGGAAGACTGGGCCTCGTACTTCCCCAGTGAGGACATCATCACCGCGCAGGAATATCTGGAGCAACCGCCGGATAGCGAGCCCGGCAAGCGGGTGCAGGTGATCAACCTGTGCCGCAGCTACAAGTATCTTGGGCACGGCTATTACTGCTCGTTGCTGGCGGAAGCCCGTGGGCACAAGGTGATTCCGTCGGTGCGCACCATCAGCGAACTGACCCGCAAATCACTCTACGGCCTGGCGCTTGATGATCTGGATAAAACCCTGGAAAAAGCCCTCAGTCATCATCTCTACAGCGACACTGAAGGCTTCACCCTGACACTTTACTTCGGCAGAACACATATCGAGCCGCTGCAGGATCTGGCGCGTCAGTTGTTTGAGGTGTTTCCATGTCCGATTCTTCTAGTTGAGTTTCGCCGGACTAACGGTTGGCATATCGAAGGTATAAAGTCCGGGGCGTTACATAAGTTGCGAGATGATCAGGAGGATCAGTTTGCCAACGCGCTGGACGGCTTCAGCCGTAAAATCTGGCGCATGCCGCGTTCCCGCCAAGTGGCCCGTTATGACCTGGCGATCCTGCATGATCCGCAGGAAGCGCTGCCGCCATCGAATGCCCGTGCTCTGGAGAATTTTGTCCGGGTTGGCAAAAACATGGGCATCGACGTCGAGCTGATTGAACGCAAGGACTACGCACGTCTGGCCGAGTACGACGGTCTGTTGATCCGCGAAACCACCAGTGTCGACAATCACACTTATAGATTTGCCAAGAAGGCCGAAAGCGAGGGGCTGGTGGTGATGGATGACCCGACGTCGATCCTGCGTTGTACCAACAAGGTCTACCTGACCGACTTGCTCAACAGTCATCAGTTGGGCATGCCGGCCACGGAAATTCTCTACAAGGAACGACCCGAAGACTTCGAGCGGGTCGGCGAGCGCTTGGGTTTCCCTTTGGTGCTGAAAATCCCCGATGGCTGCTTTTCACGCGGAGTGATCAAGGTCGAAAGCCAGCAGGCGCTGCTCGAAGCCACCGCCGAACTGTTCGAACATTCGGTGCTGTTGCTGGCGCAGGAGTTTTTCTACACCGAGTACGACTGGCGCATCGGCGTGCTGAATCGCAAACCGATTTTTGCCTGCCAATACTTCATGTCCAAGGGTCACTGGCAGATCTACAACCACAAGGCGAAGGGCCAGGACGTCAACGGCGAGTGCCGGACCATGGCGATCCATGAAGCGCCGCGAGCGGTGGTGGAGCTCGCAGTTAAAACCGCCAACCTGATCGGTGATGGTCTCTACGGCGTCGATTTGAAACAGGCCGGCGACAAAGTGGTGGTAATCGAGGTCAACGACAACCCGAACCTCGACGCCGGCATTGAAGACGCGTATTTGCAGGACGATTTGTATTCACTGGTGCTGGAAGAGTTCGTGCGACGGCTGGAACTCAAGCGTCGCGGACAGGCATGGTGATCGGCCGATGATCAGCAGTTTTGCTCTGAGTCATGGCGCCTTGCAGCGGGTTGAACGGCTGGACGCCGAGGTGATGCTGTTCAGCAATCCCGATGCCGCCGAGCGCGATTTGCTCCACAGTCACTACAAGGTCGATGAGCATGCGCTGGCATCGGCGCTGGACCCGGACGAGGTGTCGCGGATCGAGTTTCATCCCGACCATTTGTTCCTGATCTGGAAACGTCCGGAAAACTATTCCGGTGGCGGTAGCCTCGCGTTCGAAGTGTCGTCCTGCGGTTTGCTGTTTTCACCGGGGCAACTGTTAGTGATTGCGACCGATGACACGCCGCTGCACGGTCTCGGCACTCGGCAACCATTGAATTCACCCTTGGATGTGCTGCTCGACTTGCTGTTCAGCAACATCCATCACTACCTCGGGCACTTGAAGGTAATCAAACTGGTTGCCCGTGAGTTGCAGCAGAAATTCAACGCATCGATGCAAAACCAGCATCTGGTGCAGATGTTCAACCTCAGCGAAAGCCTGATCTATTACATCAATGCGCTGCACAGCAACGGCGCGGTGCTGACGCGGTTGCGCAATCATGCGGACAAACAGCATTTCGGCAGCGAGGCGATTGGTCTGATCGACGATCTGATCATCGAAAACAATCAGTGCTACAAGCAGGCAGAAATCTACTCCAACGTGTTCTCCGGGTTGATCGACGCACGCGGCAACCTGATGAACAACAGCATGAACAACCTGCTGCGCAAGCTGACGCTGATCAACGTGGTGTTTCTGCCGCTCAACCTGATCGCGAGTATTGGCGGCATGTCCGAGTTCAGCATGATGACCGCCGGGACGCCGTGGTGGGTGTCGTACCCGGTGTTTCTGGTGGTTATGTTGCTGGGGGCGGGCGGGATGTTGTTTGGGCTGCGGCGGTTGGCCAGTTGATGTTGTGTTGATTGGTCGGACGCCTTCGCTGGCAAGCCAGCTCCCACAGGTTCTGGCTATGCCACAAATTCTGTAGACAACTCTGATCTCTGTGGGAGCTGGCTTGCCAGCGATAGCAATCTCAGAAGCACTGAAAAAGCCTGATCAGTTCACCTGAGGTGCATCAACAGACTTCTTCCTGTCTTGAACGCCACGAACCACCAGATACAACAACGGCCCAATCGACACAAAAACCGCTGTCAGCAGCAAATAAGGCACCACCGACCAGCCAGTCTGCCCTCGAGACCGGGCATCCTTGACCATCCAGACCCCGGCCAGTATCGCCAGCAGATACAGATCAATCACTACCTGCGCGGTATCCGGCCGCGACAACAGGCTGATGCCAAAGTCGATCAATGATTGTTCGGCCTGGAGCATCACCGAAACCGTATACCCGGTGAAGGCAATCAAAGCGGTAAGGGGCAGGGCGATAGACATCATGCAGTCCTTCCTTGGTGTGATGAGCAGAATCACCAGCCTACCGCTGCGCCGCAAAAAACGCCATTGACTAACCTGCGGCGCTCGGGCTAATTTCAGCCCATGACTTCCACAGTATTGCGCTGCCAGCCAAGCATTATTACCGCCATTCCTCATTTGGCGGGCTAGCTCACGACTGCAGCACCCAACCCGCCCTGGTGGCGGGTTTTTACTTTCTGTCTCCGGGGTTTCGATTCAAACGTCAGGAGACGACCATGCGCCCCAACCCCGCCCAGCAAGTCCTGCTTGAGCTGTACGTGAAAAAGATCCTGGCTGCGCCGGTTTACGACCTGGCGGTGCGTACGCCATTGCAGGACGCATCGGCTCTTTCCGAAGCTTTTGGTAACCGGATTCTGCTCAAGCGCGAAGACTTGCAGCCGACGTTTTCCTTCAAGATCCGCGGCGCCTATAACAAGCTCGTACAGCTAAGCGACGAGCAGAAGGCGCGCGGGGTGATCACTGCTTCGGCAGGCAATCATGCCCAAGGTGTGGCGCTGGCGGCGCGTGAACTGGGAATCTCGGCGACCATCGTCATGCCATCCACCACGCCCGAACTCAAGGTACTTGGCGTGCGCAGTCGTGGCGGCGAAGCGCTTCTGCACGGTGAGAGTTTTCCCTTTGCCCTGGCCCACGCGCTGCAACTCGCGGAACAGACCGGACGCACCTCCGTGTCACCCTTCGACGACCCGGACGTGATCGCCGGGCAGGGCACCGTGGCCATGGAGATTCTGCGTCAGCATCAAGGCGCGCTCGATGCGATCTTCGTTCCCGTAGGCGGTGGCGGCCTGATCGCCGGCATCGCGGCGTACGTCAAATACCTGCGCCCGGAAGTGCAGATCATAGGAGTTGAATCCGAACACTCGGCCTGTTTGAAAGCTGCCATGGAGGCGGGAGAGCGGGTGGTGTTGCCCAATGTAGGCACATTCGCAGATGGTGTGGCAGTGGCGCAGATCGGCGAATACGGCTTCGCCGTTTGCCGCTTCTGTGTGGACGAGGTAATCACCGTCAGCAATGACGAGTTGTGCGCCGCGATCAAGAATATCTACGACGATACCCGCTCGATCACCGAGCCCTCCGGCGCACTGGCAGTCGCTGGCATCAAGCAATACGTGGCGCGCAGCGGCGTGCGCGATCAGGTCCTGATCGCTATCGACTCAGGCGCCAATATCAACTTCGACAGCTTGCGGCATGTGGCCGAACGCGCCGCTGTATGCGGCGCCCCGGTTTCGGACTATTCCTGAATGGCCGTTCCGACCCTGTCCGAAGCTGACCAGATGCGGTAACGCACTTCGACGTCTTTCGGTGCGTATATCACCAACGGTAGTTTGCTGTTGTAGCGCAGCATGAAGCCGTCACCCACAACAGGCACGAACGCGCGTTTTTTCTTGAAACCTTCAGGGCAGCCCATCAGCGTACTCATCGGGCCAATGACTTTTTCAAGTCGGTAGTAGGAGTAACCCCAGCCTTCGAGATTTTTCTCATCGAGCACGCCACCCAGACGTTGGCGATTGCAGTCCACTTCGAGAGTCTTGCCGGCCAGCACTTCGACCTGAAGGTTATCTTCCTGATCCTGTTTCGGCAAATAGATGACCTGACGACTAAAACCGGCCTCAGCCTTGGGATACGGGGCGACGTCTTCGAGTTTCGCCGCATGGGCGAAAGTGGACAGGCTGGCGATGATCAGCCCGGTGGTCGCGTAAATGCGTAAAGAACCCATGGAAGCCTCCTTGCAAGCGTAGTGTGGATGGCAGGCATTCTTACCCTCACGGCTGATGAATGCAAACCGGTGAACAATTGCAAATTGCAGTGCTCAACCGAGCATTTCTTGCAATTTGCAACGGGCTAAATACTGGCCACTCCGCCAAGTGCTTGAATTTCCAAGGGTCAAAATGACCCGATGAAAGGCATGCTTTATGCGTCTATTTGGTGCAGCGCACCGGGTTCGGGCGCCTACACTCCAACAGGCATTTCGCAGTACAGCCATTTGCCGTACCCAAGGAAATAGCGGGGAATACACCCGCGCAGGGGCGGCAGAAGGTCAACGTGAATACTTGATTGGTGGTCTCACAAAAAGGAGAGTGTTAGCCATGTTTCTATCTGCCCTGGAACTTCGCAATATCATTGAAAGCAGTTTTCTGCCGAAACGCTGCCAATGCACGCTGTCGCCGGATTTGTCGATGACGGTAAAAGTGTTTGGCGATCACCGCACCGATCAGGTCGATTTGCTGGTCAGCGGTATTGATGCCAGTCATCTCAATGGCTGTCGCGAGATCAACGAATTGATTGCAGGGTTGCGCTCGGATCTGAGCAAACAAACCGCGATCCAGCACTACAGTCCGCGTTCTCGAGCTGTTTAACCCAGCGTCTCACTCAGTTCGACCGTCACGCGCCGGGCCTGCAAGAAGCCAAGGCCCAGCGCGAGCTCGACCAGCAGCAAACAGCACCGCACTGCGCCGCGCTACGAAACCTGCTGCGGGTGAGGATTCAGTGCTCCAGATCGCCAGCAAGCCATCCGGCAACAGTCCCCAGACCAGCGCGAGCAGAAAACACAACGAAGAAGTAATGCCCGACAACGTGCGAAACGACAACTGCATGGCCAATCCTGCGGCAGTTAGGAGGGCCCCGAGCATACCGCCGAGAGCCCGGGTCCGCCTACCGCAAACCGGCAAATCAGAAATTTCTGTCAGTTCTGGAAACTACAGGCGTCAGACAGCTTCCTGTAGGTGATCTCCTCAGGCTTGCCTGCATTATCGATGTACTTCATGTCAGCGGTAATGACCTTGCAATTCTGCGTCTGCGGCTCGGTCATCGAGATCACTTTGTTCACGTTCAACGGCATCCCGTACTGGTACGGAACCGCTTTCGACGTGGTTGAGGTGTCAGCGGCCTGAGCCAGTCCGGCAAGAGCGGTGCAGGCGAGGGCGGTAGCGAGCAAAAATGGGCGAATGTTCATGGTGAGACTCCCGAGCGACGGAAAGAAAGCCCGGCATGTACAAGCCGGACCTGCCGCACCTGGCGTCAGAAAGAGTCTGAGGGCGTGCGGTTCAGTAGAGTCTTTGACTACGGCGTTAAGCGATGGTTAAGCCAGCTGAACGCCGGCTGTCTGGGCGAATGGCAAATTTCCGAGAAATACAGGCCGTATTCCTACAAGAACAGATGCCTTATCGACTTTCGCCAACGAGAGTCTGGCGCCTATTGTTCATCGCCGCTGTAGATCAGCGGCCAGGCTTGGTCAGCACAGATCAAAACCGCACATTAATTACAATTCCAGCGCGAGTAATCCGTATGCCGATTCTCAATCCATTACCAAACCGTTATCACCCACTGAACTCCGGCGTCACGGAAAGCGCGCCGCTGGTCATCGACACGGAAGCTGATCCGAAAGACATTCTGGAAGCCGCCGTTCAGCGTATCCGCGCTTGCAGCGATCTGCTCGAAACGTTGCATTGCCTGTGCTTTAAACACGCGGATGTGCAAGACATCCCGCACCTTACCCATGCGCTGTATTTGTTGGCGCAGGATGGGAATGATTTGTTGCAGGTGGCGCAGCAGCGGATGGTGGGGTGGAAGGCGTCGCTTTGACGGTGAGCACGTATTTTCAAGCTAGTTATGGAGTTTCAGTCAACTTGTCCGGCTTCGGCACAATTGCCTCTAGCGTTACTCACGAAGTCGGACAGTCTGTTATTTCAGGTCGATAACTTCGAATCCCTTTCTGTTAGGCAGGGCATTCGCGCCTTTGGGCTCATCTGGCTGACCTTTTTTTGGAAGATAGTCATAAATGAGGAGTTTTGAAGGATCTTCATATCCCTCATTGGGTATGACTAACCGCATTTGTTGAGGCCTCAAGTACAGAAAAGTAGGCTGGGCCTTTTCTGCGAAGTCGATACGTTCCAGTGTCCCGGTGATTGGGCTCTTACGCAAAACGGCCCCTTTCAAATAAGGCGAGCCGTAGTTCATTGCATAAATCAGAGTGGACGCTGTGCATTTAGCTAACACAACCTCTCCAACAAAGTCGGAGTCAGGCATGTCGGTAAAAGCTGTATCGACGTGATCATCAATTTTTAGAAAGAGCCGCTGGCCATAATTACTTGGACAAGCTAACAGGGATGCGGTCGACCCATCGGAAAGTGAGCAGTCCAAAAGGTTATTTTGTGTATCTGCTAAAGCTGGGCGGAATAGAAGTGCGATAGTGAAAATGATCCATTTCATGGTTCCGAACTGTTGCGTTCCTTCGGTTTATAGGTGGATTTACATGTGTGGAAGTGGCACGTCCTAATCGTGTTTTCTTCACTCAGAACGACAGCTGCGTTCTGAGTGAGGTTGATTCTCGTCGTTATTCTTCGCCTGACCAATACCAGATCGTATCGCCCCAAGTTGAAGCTTCAATTTTTGGCATAATTTCACCTTGATTAAAGTGGCGACGGGAGTCCGTTTGCGCAGGTGTAAACCAAAAGCCCGTTTTGCTACAGATCTGACCAGCAATTATTCGGGAAATTTGCGAAGAGTTTTTCGGCTTGTAGCTTCTTGCATATTCGACTAGATCTTTTGGATAGACCACATGGTTGATGTTGCTGTCATCTATTCCATACAGGAATGCAATGGCGCCGGCTTCCAAGGCCCAATATCCAACATAGCTGCCTTCATCACCATCAGCGTGCGTGTCGTGCCATGGCGCCTGTTCGAAGGACGGATACCAATTTTTGCAATATTCGTCTAAATGTTGGGACGCTTCACTTTTTTCTTCTGCGTAAATGGCTTGGATAAGCGACGTGTAGACATCGTGATACCACTGATCAACATCCTCGCGCTCAGGCAAAACCTTAACCAGCAGATCTTCGTAAAGAGTGTCCGCACCGGCATACCCTGCATTATCAATCAAAAACACAAAACGTTTTAGCAGGTCGATCCGATGCAGAAAAATGCATAAGCTTATTACTTGTACGCATTCTTCATATTCATCGACCCAGTCATCTATGGTCAGTGGTGTGATATTGGGTATCTGTTCGTAATTTGCCAGTTTTTCCTGTAGGTCTTCATAGCTTTCAATTAGGGTTTCCAGAGGTGATTCGAGGTTTTCTATCTCCTCTCCGGCAGTGTAGAGCATTAATATGTTTCTCAAGTACAGCGTTTGAAAGTTTTTAGCGCGCAGCGATTTCTCTTGTTCTGGGGAGTCTGCTTTGAACAGCTTATCACTCCAAAACACAAACTCTTCTTTGTAGTTGTCCTTGAAGTTTTCAAATCTCTGCTCTGTAAGAAATTTTTGTCTTCTGATCATGCTTTAAGCCTCAATCTTAAGAGAATCCAAGTTTCCGAATTTTTTAATTAATGAGCGCTTTTTCTTGTTGACGGCGGCTTTGACTGCGTTCTCTTCATAGTGAATTGCCTTGTGTTCAGCATGCGTCTCGGCTTCAGATCGCTCAAAGCGAGCTTTCGCGTGCTGTTCCGAACTTTCCAAGTAAAGTGGTGAAAAAAACAAGTGCCGGCTATATGAGTACTTTACTTCTTTTATAAGCTTTTCAGGTGCGGATTTAATTAGGTTTTTCTCAATCCATTCACGGCTCATTTGAACGAGAATAGTTTTGCCGTTTATTTGAGGCGCTGGTTTCTTACCCGTAGGTTGAGGGGTCCGTTTACCACTTTTTTGCGGTGGAGCACCTTTTTTTCCTGTATTTGCAGGTTTGTCTTCGATTGGCTCTAATAGTGTAGATGCGTCTATTCCATTGACCCCAAGCTTAGACACAATACTTGGTTTACGTGTATTGCCCGTTTTCCGCATGAATTTTGGTGCGTCTTCTTCGCGACTGGCTTTCGCTTCAACGATTGCATACTTTTCGTTGCTATTGGTCTCCGGATTGGCTCGCCAAATGGAGTCAATTCCAGTCCCGTTAGCTGCGTCCGTTAGTTTATAGAGAACGTTCCAGCGTTTTTCGCTGCCTCCCTTGGAAATTTTTCCCAATCTATTGGAGTCGGGTTTGCCGTTTATCCATTTCCCTTCGATACCTTTATCATGTCCGTCCCAATCTTTCCCCCATCCAAAAACTTCGGCACACACATAGTCGGCGATGTGTTCGCCGCTAACGCCCAAAGCTTCATTAGTTATGTCGAGATTTGGGTTCCGTCCCAGCTTTGTGGAATCACTTTTTTTGTCCGATGTGCTGCTTGGATTGTCATTTCCCCGACTCGCCACGGCTGGGTCTTTACTTGCCGGTTTCTTGACTTTGGCGGGTTTAGTAGTGCCTGATGCCATTCCGGAACTGTTACGTTGCATTCCTTTCCACTTGATCAACCGATTTTCAACTATGCCAAGCATTGCTGGCATATTGTCGCGGGAAGTGGCAAGTACGGTCACTACTGTGGATTGAGCCCAGTTTGGAAGGCTTTGGAAGGTAGATGAACCTTTTACACCAGTGATGATGTCATCTATTTCTGCACGTAGCTTTCCTGCGTCGAAGATCTGTTTAAGTAGTTCCTCAGGGCTTGTTTTAATTCCGCACTCTTCTAATACGAAACGAAGTAAATCAAAAAGCACTGGCGCGAAACGCTGTGGGTCTTTATTGACGATTCGCAAGCTTTTCTTTAAACCGTCTCCAGGTCCTGGAATCCAGCCTATGACTGCCATTAGCAAGTCAAACTTGGCGTCTTCTTTACCAGAGTCTGATTCTGCGTTATAGAGAACGATAGATGACTCAATAGTGTCATATGCATCTATCGCTTGTCCTAAAAAAGGTACTGCGCCTAACGCAATGCCTTTAGCAAGCTCTACAGCAGCTTCCTGATAAGCGGCGGTACGATCTTCAGTCTCGGCTGCATTATCTTCGACTAGTTCCTCGCTCATGTCAGTCTCCCTGCTGCTTTTTCCATTAGCGCTTGTAAATCAACTTTCTCTGGGTCAAGTCCGAGTTTGCGAAGGTCCTCATTGACCTTTTCGTCGCTGCTTTGTACGACTGTTACTGATTCCCGATCGAAGGATCTTGGGTCTTCGCCGTAATAGATTTTTGCCGGACCTTTAGGAACATCTTCCAATCGGGAAAATCCGTCATCATCAAGTACACCTTTACGAGTTGAACCGTCTGCGAACTCCACGAGATAGGAAGCGCCCGGAACGGGTTCAAGATTGTTGTAGTGCAGGTTCAACTCAAGCCAAGTTGGATTGGACTTAGCCTTTTCCATTAACTTGCCGGCGATATCAGCTGCCGCTAACCTAGGAATCAGCGGAGAGAGAATTCCGATCCCGGTTCCAACCCCGGGTGCCCCCCCGGTATTAACCTTCACCTCAGCACCACTGATCGTCACGCCACCGGCATCAACCTTCACAAAACTGCCGCCAGCCTTGGCAGTAAGTTCCATACCGCCCTCGATCACGACCTTGTCGCCCGCGTGGTAGTGAATCTCTGTGCCTGCTTCAACAAACTGCGCACTGCCGACCTTCAGATGCTGGGTCACGCCAACCGTCAGGTGATCATCCGCGCGCATTTCGCTGACGCGGTCAAGGTAAGTGATGCGGTGTTCTTCGACCTTGAATTCGCTCAGGGTGTTGGCTTCAACGGTGTCATGCCGTTCATTACCAACGCGGATTTTCTGGTCGTGCTCGATGTTTTCGTCCCAGTCGCGCTGGGCGTGGATGTAGATCTGCTCTACACCCTTTTTGTCTTCGATGCGGAATTCGTTGTAGCCCTTGCCGCCCGGGGAACTGAGGGTCTTGAAGGTGCTGCGGGTTTTGTTTGCCGGCAGGTCGTAGGGGACGACGTTTTCCTTGTGGTACAGGCAGCCGGTCACCAGCGGTTGATCGGGATCGCCCTCAAGGAAAGTCACCAAGACTTCCATGCCTACGCGGGGGATGGCAATGCCACCGTAGGCTGCGCCCGCCCAACCGCTGGCGACGCGCAGCCAGCAACTGGTCTGGTCGTTGGACTGACCGTCGCGGTCCCAGTGGAATTGCACTTTGATCCGGCCGTACTGGTCGCAGTGGATTTCTTCACCGGGCGGGCCGGTGACGATGGCGGTCTGGCTGCCGAGGACTTTTGGTTTCGGGTGTTCGAGGGCAGGGCGGAAGTGCGCGTCCCACGGGGTCGCGAGAAAGCTGTTGCGGTAGCCTTGATGGAAATCGCTTTTGTTGTCGGTGACGTCGCTGGTGACGTTTTCACCGAGCACTTGCGGCTGTTTGCCTTCGTGGAAGACTTCCAGCAGCAGCCACATTTCATTCCATTCTGCGCGTGGATGCTCGGCCAGGGTCATGAAGTGGCCGCTGGTGAGGGTCGGTTCATCACCTTTGCCTTCGGCCAGTTTGTAGTCGCTGCGATGGCGTTCGAGGGCGCGGGTCGACAGCTGCTTGCCACGTTCGCGGGTGGTAAACAGGCCCGGATAGTCGTAATCCTCCAGATCCGGGGCGAATGCACTTTTGGCAGAGCCTTCGGGCAGGATGCGCGGTTTTTCGAAGTCGTAGTCGCGGCGACTGGTACGGGACGTACGAGTTTCCAGACGCAGATTGAAGCGCTTGATCACCGGTTTATCCGCAGCCATGCCGGAGTCTTGCTGGTAGATCACAGGTTTGAGTTTGCGAAACACCGTCTGGTCATCGCCAAACACCAGTGTGTGCCCACTGCTGCTGTGCTGGAAGTGGAAGTGAATGCCTTCCTCCTCGCACAGACGCTGAATGAAATGCAGATCGGATTCGTCGTACTGCACGCAGTAATCGCGTTCCGGATACTCGGCGCCAAGCTGGAATTTGTAGGCGTCAGCAAGAATCCCGCGATCCTCCAGCACTTGGGCGATGATCTTCGGTACGGTCAGATGCTGGAAGATCTGCTGATCATGGTTGTGCCGCAGATAGGCGAGTTGAGGCACCAGACTGATGCTGTAACGAGTCAGAGTCTTGCCGGAATCACCTTGCTCTATGCGGTACACCAGACCATGGATTTTTCCTTCGCCGGTGGCGCCGAAAGTCAGGCAAGCTGGTTTGTGCAGCAGCTCTTCGAGTTTCAGGTCGGGGCGGCCGCTGACCAGTTCGAGGTCGAAACGGAAAGGCTGGTTGAGTGCTTCGCGGCCAGTGAAACTGAGCACTTGCAGATCGACGGAAGCGCCTTCGATCGTGAGGGTGATGTGAGTTGCATTGGCGTCCAGCATGCCTTGGTTTCCGTCCTTTGGATAAGCAGAGGGGGGATGTTGCAGGATTAGCCTGCACCGTTCAAGGCGCAAATGCCGTAGGAATCGTCCTAAACAAGCCTAGGGGATTCCCTTAGACATAACGTCTGGCCCAATAAAACCGGCGTTTTTTGCCGCCGATCAGAAGGAAATTTACCGCGCTGCGATCATCTGTCAGCCGAGAACAATCAGTCAGTTTCAGACTAAAGTCGCCTGTAGCCCGTCAAAGCCATCTGCCATCATTGCCGTTCACCCCCGCGTTTCACTTTCTCCCGGCTCTGAATTGATCTGGGGCGAAAGCTATTTTTCTGGCTTATTGCGCTTGTGCGCAAACGCTGCACTGTTGGAGTTTTTCATGCGTCCCCCATTTCCCCTCATCAACCCGCGCCAGTCGTTTGGCTTCGGAGCCTTTGTGCTGTGCGCAGGTTTTACCGCGCAGGTTCAGGCCAGCGGTTTTCTGGAAGACACCACGGCGAAGATCGAGTCGCGCACGGTGTATTTCAACCGCGATTTCCGTGATGGGCACACCAGCAACGAGCAGGGCGCATCGAAGCGTGAAGAGTCGGCGCAGGGTTTCATTCTCAACCTGCAATCGGGCTACACCGAGGGCACCGTCGGTTTTGGTATCGATGCGCTGGGCATGCTCGGTTTTCAGCTCGATTCCAGCCCTGATCGCAGTAACAGCGGTTTGCTGCCGTCGAGCGGCGACAACCCGCGCGGCTCGAAAGGCCAATACGCGAAAATGGGCCTGACTGCCAAAGTTCGGGTTTCCGACACGGTGTTGAAATACGGCGCGCTGATGCCGGACCTGCCACTGCTCAAGTACAACGACGGGCGCCTGCTGCCGACCATGTTCAACGGTGCGATGCTGACTTCCAAAGAGGTCAAGGATCTGACCTTTATGGCGGCGCGCCTGGACAAGTACACCGCGCGTGACTCGACCGATTCGCAAGACATTCGCGTGCACTGCAAGAACAAGCGTTATGCCTGCAACACCACTGCCGATCATTTCGACATGTACGGCTTCGACTACAAGATCAACGAGCGTCTTACCGCGCAGTATCACTACGCTGAGCTGGAAGATATCTATCGCCAGCACTTTATCGGTCTGCTGGGTAATCAACCGTTGGGCGACGGCGTGTTGAAGGCTGATTTGCGCGTCCTGAAGAGTGCCGACAGCGGCGCACAACGCGCAGGCTCCATCGACAACCGTGCCTTGAGCGGCATGCTTTCGTATGCGATCACCGGCCATACGTTCAGCGCCGGTTGGCAGCGCATGAACGGCGACAACTCGATGCCGTACCTCGATGGCACCAACCCGTATCTGGTCAACTATGTGCAGGTCAACGACTTTGCCGCAGCGCAGGAGCGTTCGTGGCAGTTGCGTTATGACTATGACTTCAAAGCCATCGGCATCAATGGCCTGAGCTTCCTGACGCGTTATGTCAACGGTGACCACATCAAGGTGTTGGGCAGTGCGCAGGAAGGTAAGGAGTGGGAACGCGACAGCGAGTTGAAGTACGTGATTCAGAGCGGCACGTTCAAGGACGTCAGCCTGCGTTTGCGTAATGCGACTTACCGGACGAACTACGAGAAGTTCGCCCGGGATGTCGATGAGACCCGGTTGATTGTGAGCTACAACTTCTCCGTCCTGTAACCACAAAACCCTGTAGGAGCTGCGGCACGCTGCGATCTTTTGATCTTGTTTTGAAAAAACTACGTCAAAAGATCGCAGCGTGCCGCAGCTCCTACAGAGGGGCGTTCGGCAAGTCCGGATTTATAGCCAGTGCCAGAACCGGCTCCAGAAGCCGCGATTCAGATCATCCTTGCACGCCGCATATTGCTGGCCATACATATTCGAACGCGTCTGCACCTTGCCGGCCGTGGTCATCAGCCACGCCTTGCTGGCATAGGTTTTCTGCCGATAGCCGCCCCAGCCTTCGTGGTAGTTGAGGTACTGGCCGTAGGCGTCGTACTTGTAGACGCCGTTGATCGAGGTGGTCTTGTCCATGTACCAACCGACGAAGTCGATGGCGTCATCGAAGTCGCCACGGTCGGCCCAATTCCGGCCGGTGCTTTTCTGATAGTCGGACCAGACTTCATCCTTGGCCTGCGCATAACCCTTGGCGGTCGACACCCGGCCCCACGGAATCACCCAAAGCAGATATTTGCGCGGGGTTTTGGCGTCGTAGCGATAGCCGGACTCCTGATACATGATCGCGAAGGGCACCTGAATCGGCACCCCCCAACGTTTTTGCGTAACTTGCGCGGCGTCGTACCAGTCGCTTTTTTCCCGGAAGATCTCGCAGATATTCTCGGGCGAGCGCGGCGGTGATGTGCCGCACCCGGTCAAGAGTGCCGCGAGTACCAGTAGTCCAACTGTCTGCCCTGAGTTCAAAAGCCTTTATCCCGTGGTGCGCAAAAAGGGCGACAGTCTACGCGCTCAGGACAGTTGATGACGATAAGGCAAATCCGGACCGGTCTTGCTGCAAGTCATCGCTGCGGCCTGCACGGCAAACTTGAGCATGCCGTCGATCTGCTCGCGATTGAGCTTTTGCACACCTTCTACCGAATCCAGCCCTTGCTCGGTCAGCCAGGTAATCAGCGCTGCCTGGAAGGTATCGCCGGCACCTACGGTATCGGCGATCTTCACCGAGCATGCCGGCACCGACCATGAACCGTGTGCGCGGCTGAAAACAGTAGCGCCGTCGCCGCCACGGGTGAGGAACACCACCTGGCAACGATGCTTCAGCCAGCCTTCGATTACTCGCTGTGGATCTTGCTCGGGATACAGCAGGCTCAAGTCTTCATCGCTGACTTTGATCAAGTCTGCCAGTTCAACCAGCGTGGCGATTCGCGAGCGCCACAGCTCGATATTCGGCTCAGGATTGAGGCGTACGTTAGGGTCGAGCGTGATCAGGCGCTTGCCGCTTTCACGCTGAACCAGCGTCAGCAGTGCGTCGGCAATCGGTTGCACCACCAGCGAAAACGAGCCGATGTGCAAGCCACGAACCTCCGGCCCCAACGATGGCATGTGCGCCACGCTCAATTGCCGATCCGCGCAGCCCTCGCCACGAAAGCTGTAGTGCGGCGAGCCATTGGCACCGACCGCGACCATTGCCAATGTGGTCGGCGCGGCGAAATCCACCAGATAGTCAGGCCTTACGCCTTCGTCTTGCAGCACTTGCTGCAAACGTCGGCCGAGGTAGTCGGTCGACAGCCCGGCGAACAGCGCCGAGTCCACACCCAAACGGCGCAATCCCACCGCTACGTTGAACGGCGAGCCGCCGGCAATCGCCTTGAAATTCACTTTCGACGCCAGACCGCTGGCATCGTCTTCGCTGAAGAAATCAAACAGGGCTTCGCCACACACCAGGTACATAGTTGTTTGCTCTTTATAAGGTTGCGACATGCTGTTGATAGCGTTCATAAGCCTGCTGAAACGCCGCGACATTGGCGGCGACTGGCAGGGTTTCACTTTGCAGATCGAGTTTGACGCAACGCTGGCACAGATCCGCCAGCGTGTCCTCGTGACCGTTCGACCATGACTTGCACCAAGCGGCCTGAATCGCAGCGCCAAGGGCGGCGGCTTCGCTTTGTTCGGTGCAGATCACCGGGGTGTTCATGATGTCGGCAACGATCTGTCGCCACACCGCGCTTTTCGAGCCGCCGCCAATCAGACAAATACTGCGGCTTTGTAAACCATTGTGGCGCAACAGATCCAGCCCATAACGCAAACCGAAAGTCGTGCCTTCGACCACCGCGCGGCACAGATTGGCCTGGGTCAGGTTGTCGATGGTCAGCCCGTGCAGGCTGCCGGTGGCGTGGGGCAGGGCGGGGACGCGCTCGCCGTTGAGGAACGGCAGCATACTCACGCCCTCCGCGCCGATGGGGGCCTGGGCCACGAGATCGTTGAACTGCTGCAAGTCGAGCTTGAACAAATCACGAATCGCACCGGTGGCGTTGGTCAGGTTCATGGTGCAGATCAGCGGCAGCCAGCCGCCGCTGGAGGAGCAGAACGTCGCGACCGAGGCATCGGGGCTGACTTTCGGCGCATCGGAATAGGCGTAAACCGTGCCCGAGGAGCCGAGGCTCATGGTGATCGCGCCGGGCTGAATATTGCCTGTGCCGATGGCGCCCATCATGTTGTCGCCGCCGCCACTGGAGACGATAGCGTCGGGGTTGAGGCCAAGCTGTTCGGCAATCGACGGCAAAATCGTGCCGACCGCTTGATGCGCGTCGATCAGTTCCGGCAGCGCCGCTTGCAGGCGTCCGCTGGCATCGATGTCGCGCAACAGTTGCAAGTCCCACTGGCGACTGCGCACGTTGAAATAGCCGGTGCCGGAGGCGTCGCCGTACTCGCTGCAGGCGCGTCCGGTCAGCCAGAAATTCAGATAATCGTGGGGCAGCAGAATGCGTGCGATACGCGAGAACACGGCGGGATGTTGTTCTTTGGTCCACAGCAGTTTCGAAACTGTGTAGCCCGGCGCGATGACCACGCCGAGGCGCTCCAGCGAGCCTTTCTCACCGCCCAGATAGGTCAACAGACGGTCGTTTTCAGCCGTGGTTTCGGTGTCGCACCAAAGCTTGGCCGGGCGCAGCACCTGACCTTGGTCGTCGAGCAGAACCAGCCCGTGTTGCTGGCCGGAGACGCCGATGCCGAGGATTTCCTTTCCATCGACCTGTGCCGCGAGCAGGGCGCGGCGAGTAGCGAGGGCGAAGGCGTCCAGCCATTGCTGGGTGTCTTGTTCGCGACGGCCATTGGCGCCGCTGATCATCGTGTGCGTCGCGGCGCCTTGACCGAGGACCTGACCGCTGCTGGCGTCGAGGATGATCGCTTTAGTGCCTTGGGTGCCGCAGTCGATGCCGAGGAAGAGTTGTCGGGTTGTCATAGGTGATCCTCAGGGTGTCATGTCAATCCTGGTGAAGCCAATCGCTGGCAAGCCAGCTCCCACAGGTTCTCGGGTGTGCTCAATATTTGTAAACCACCGAGAACATTGTGGGAGCTGGCTTGCCAGCGATGACGGCAGTCATTTCACCGCATCACTCAGGCCAACACCCGCTCCAGCGTCCGCGTCACACCCTCTTCACGCAAGCTGTTACAGCACCACTCAAACGCCGCAACAAACTCCGCCGATTGCGGAATCGCCGTGCCGAAAATCTCCTCCACCGCCAGCAAGCGCTGAGTGATCAACGCATCATCCGCCACCAGCGCCTGACAAAACGCCGCCCGCGGATCAGGAATCGAATAGGTATCGCCATTCTCATCGACACCCTTCAAATACAGCGCCCAGGCCGCCACTACCAGTGCCGCTCGCTTGGTCTCGCGACCATCGGCGATCAACCGATTGAGAGTCGGAATGGTGAACTTGGGAAACTTCGACGAACCATCGGAACACACCCGCTCCAGTTGATCGGCAATCGCCTGATTGGAGAAGCGCGCCACCAGCGTGTTCTTGTAGTCAGTCAAGTCGATGCCCGGTACCGGCGCCAGTTGCGGCGTTACGTCCAGATCCATGTAAGCGCGCATGTAACGCACAAACAGCGGGTCGTTCATGGTTTCGTGAACGAAGCGGTAGCCCTTCAAAAAGCCCAGATAAGTCAGCGCCAGATGGCTGCCGTTGAGCAGTTTGATTTTCATCTCTTCATACGGCGACACGTCGTCGGTGAACTGCACGCCAACCTTTTCCCAGGCCGGGCGACCGTTAACGAATTTGTCTTCCAGCACCCACTGCACAAACGGTTCGCAAACCACCGGCCAGGCATCGTCGACTCCGTGCTGATCGGCCAGTTGCAGGCGATGCGCGGTGCTGGTCATCGGCGTGATGCGGTCGACCATGGCGTTAGGGAAACTGACGTTTTGCTCGATCCAGTCGCGTAGCCCAGCGTCGCGCAAGGTGGCGAATGCCAGCAGCGCTTTATGGGTCACCGCGCCGTTGTGCGGCAGGTTATCGCAGGACATCAAAGTGAACGCCGGAGTGCCCGCGCCGCGACGCTTCTCCAGTGCAGCACAGAGAAAGCCGAACACGGTTTTCGGTGCCTGCGGATGCGCCAGATCGTGCTGGATCTGCGGCAGATGCGCCATGAATTCACCGTTGCTGTCGTCGATGCAATAACCGCCCTCGGTGATGGTCAGCGAGACGATGCGGATCTGCGGATCGGCGAGTTTGTCGATCAACGCTTGCGCGCCATCCTCGGCCAGCAGCATGTCGCGAATCGCGCCGATAACGCGAACTTCGGTGTCATCGCTGTCGCCGAGTTCGAACAGGGTGAACAGGTAATCCTGCTCCTTGAGATCGTCGCGGGCGCGGCGGTCTTCGGCGCGCAAGCCGACACCGATGATTGCCCAGTCCAGCGCTTCGCCAGTGTTCATCAAGGCATCGGTGTAATACGCCTGATGCGCACGGTGAAAGCCACCGACGCCGATATGCGCAATGCCCTGACGGGTTTCGTCGAGGCTGTAGGCCGGCAGTTTCACCTCTGGCGCGAGGCGGTTGAGGTTTTGTTTGTTGAGCTTCATCAGAGAGTCCCGAAATCAGGCCGCAGCACGCAGCGGGCGGGTCAGCGCCACGCCGTCGGCGTCGAACAAGTGGCAGTGGCTGGCGTCCAGATGCAGATTGAGTTTTTCGCCGTAACGGCTGGCCAGATCACCGCGTACGCGCATGGTCAGGGCCTCGCCGACGTTGGTCACGACGTGGCAAAAGGTGTCGCTGCCCAGGCGCTCGCTGACGTCGGCGGTGACTTGCAGGGTGCAGTCGCCGGATTGCGCCAGCTCCAGATGTTCCGGGCGAATGCCGAGGGTCACGGCGCTGCCGACACTCAGATTGGTGGCGTTCAACGGCAGGGTGATGCGCGTGCCGGCATCCAGCGAGACTTCGCAGCTCTGGCCGTCGACCCGGGCGATCTTGCCCTTGAGGAAGCCCATTTTCGGCGTGCCAAGAAAACCGGCGACAAACAGGTTGGCAGGCTGGTGATAAAGATCCAGCGGTGAGCCGACTTGCTCGATTTTGCCGCCATTGAGTACCACGACCTTGTCGGCCATGGTCATCGCTTCAACCTGGTCGTGGGTCACGTAAATCATGGTCGCTTGCAGGTCTTTGTGCAGGCGCAGCAGCTCAAGGCGCATCTGTACTCGCAGCGCGGCGTCGAGGTTAGACAGTGGTTCGTCGAACAGGAAGATTTTCGGGTTGCGCACGATGGCGCGGCCGATGGCTACACGCTGGCGCTGGCCGCCGGAAAGCTGTTTCGGTTTGCGTTCGAGCATCGGGCCGAGTTCGAGAATGCGCGCCGCTTCGCCGACTTTTTTCTCGACTTCGGCTTTTGGTACGCCGGCCAGGTCGAGGGCAAACGACATGTTCTTTTTCACGGTCATGTGCGGATACAGGGCGTAGGTCTGGAACACCATCGCCAGATCGCGTTTCGCCGGGCTGACTTCAGTGATGTCGCGGCCATCCAGTTCGATGGTGCCGCCGCTGACTTCTTCCAGACCAGCGATCAGGCGCAGCAGGGTGGACTTACCGCATCCCGACGGGCCGACGAATACCACGAATTCCTTGTCGTTCACTTCCAGGTCGATGCCCTTGATGATCGAGAAACCTTCGAAGCCTTTTTGCAGATTCTTGATTTTCAGGTTGGCCATGATGATGGGCCTCCGGGTTTTGTTATTAAGATCAAAAGATCGCAGCCTTCGGCAGCTCCTACAGGGGAGCTGCGTGCGTTCTTTTGCTTTTGATTTATTTCACGGCGCCGAATGACAGGCCGCGCACCAGTTGTTTTTGGCTGATCCAGCCGAAGATCAGGATCGGCGCGCACGCCAGGGTCGAGACGGCCGACAACTTGGCCCAGAACAATCCCTCGGGGCTTGAGTACGAGGCAATCAGCGCGGTCAGTGGCGCGGCTTTCGAAGAGGTCAGGTTCAGCGACCAGAACGCTTCGTTCCAGCACAGGATCAGCGACAACAACACGGTCGAGGCCAGTCCGCCCTTGGCGATTGGCAGCAGCACGCGGACCATTTCCTGCCACAGGGTGGCGCCGTCGAGGCGGGCGGCTTCGAGGATGTCTTTGGGGATGTCTTTGAAGTAGGTGTAAACCATCCAGACCACAATCGGCAGGTTGATCAGCGTGTAAATCACGATCAGCGAGATGCGCGTATCGAGCAGGCCAAAGGTCTTGGCCAGCAGGTAGATCGGCATCAGCACACCCACCGGCGGCAGCATCTTGGTCGAGAGCATCCACAGCAACGTGCCTTTGGTGCGCTGGGTTTCGTAGAACGCCATCGAGTAGGCGGCTGGCACCGCGATCAACAGGCACAGGGCAGTGGCGCTGAAGGAAATCACCACCGAGTTCCAGGCGAAACTGAAGTAATCGCTGCGCTCATTGATGTGCAGATAGTTTTCCAGCGTCGGCGTGAAGATGAACTGCGGCGGTGTGGCAAAGGCGTCGATTTCGGTTTTGAAACTGGTCAGCACCATCCAGAAAATCGGGAAGAAAATCACGATGGCGATGGCCCATGCCAACGTGCCGAGAAACAGGCTTTGCAGACGACGGGATTGTTGAAGAGTCATGGCAGGCCTCAGGCTTTATCGGTCAGGTTTTTGCCGATCATCCGCACTAGAATGATCGCGGCGATGTTGGCGATGACCACGGCAATCAAGCCGCCAGCCGACGCCATGCCGACGTCGAACTGCACCAGTGCCTGGTTGTAGATCAGGTACGCAAGGTTGGTCGAGGCGTAACCGGGACCGCCGTTGGTGGTGGTGAAAATTTCGGCGAACACCGACAGCAGGAAGATCGTTTCAATCATCACCACCACGGCAATCGGGCGGGCCAGGTGCGGCAGAGTCAGGTGCCAGAAGATCGAGACCGGGCCGGCGCCGTCGAGGCGCGCGGCTTCTTTCTGTTCCTGATCCAGCGACTGCATGGCGGTCATCAGAATCAGGATCGCGAACGGCAGCCATTGCCACGAGACAATGATGATGATCGACAGCAGCGGGTAGTGCGCCAGCCAGTCCACCGGTTCGGCGCCGAACAGCCGCCAGACGTAGGCGAGGATTCCCGAGACCGGATGGAATATCAGGTTTTTCCAGATCAGCGCGCCGACCGTGGGCATGATGAAGAACGGCGAGATCAGCATCACCCGCACGATCCCGCGACCGAGGAACTCGCTGGCCTCAAGCAAGGCGCTGATCAACACGCCGAGCACCACGCTGATCAGCAATACGCTGCCAACCAGCAACAGAGTATTGGTGGCGCCGGGCAGGAAGCCGGAATCAGTCAGAAAGTAGGTGAAGTTTTCCAGCCCGACAAATTCGTTCTCGCCGGGGTTGAGCAGGTTGTAGCGGATCAGCGAAAAGTAGATGGTCATGCCCAGCGGCACGATCATCCACAGCAGCAACAGGGCCACCGATGGGCTGACCAGAAACCAGCCGGGATTGGCCACGCGGCTTTTGCGCTGCGGCTTGGACAGGTCGATGTGGGCTTTGGCAGTTGAAGTATTCATGGCGATCACAACCGAGTCATACAGACCTATGAAGATCTAATGTAGGAGTGAGCCTGCTCGCGATAGCGGTACTTCAGTCACCCATTGTTTTGAATGAGAAACCGCTATCGCGAGCAGGCTCACTCCCACAAAAGGCAGGAGCGAGCTTTACGGGTTACTTGGGATAACCGGCGCGCTTCATCTCGCGTTCAGTGGTTTGTTGCGCTGCGGCCAGCGCCTGATCCACTGTGGTCTGGCCGATCAGCGCCGCCGAGAACGACTTGCCGACCTGGGTGCCAATCCCCTGGAACTCGGGAATGGTCACCAGTTGAATGCCGATGTACGGCACTGGTTTGAGCGTCGGTTTGCTCGGGTCGACAGCCTTCAGCGATTCCAGCGTGACCTTGGCGAACGGCGCGGCTTTCATGTACGCCTCGCTGTAGGTCGAAGCGCGGGTGCCTGGCGGCACGTTGGCGATGCCATCGGTCTTGGCCACCAGCTCGCCGTATTCCTTGGAAGTCGCCCAGGCACTGAATTCTTTAGCCGCGTCCTTCGCTTTTGAGCTGGTCGGAATCGCCAGCGCCCACGAGTACAGCCACGCGGAGCCTTTGTCGGTGACTTGATGCGGGGCGAAGGTGAAGCCGACGTGATCGGCGACCTTGCTCTGGGTCTTGTCGGTCACAAACGAGCCGGCGACGCTGGCATCGACCCAGATCGCGCATTTGCCGCTGTTGAACAGTGCGAGGTTTTCGTTGAAGCCGTTACTGGAAGCACCCGGCGGGCCGGATTTTTTCATGGTGTCGACGTAGAAATTCAGCGCATTTTTCCATTCCGGACCGTTGAATTCAGGCTGCCATTTTTCATCGAACCAGCGTGCTCCGTAGGCGTTGGCCACGGTGGTGATCAGCGCCATGTTCTCGCCCCAGCCGGCCTTGCCGCGCAGGCAGATGCCGTACTGCTCTTTGTCTTTGTTGGTAAGTTTTTCGGCGAACCCGGCGATCTGTTCCCAGGTTGGACGCTCGGGCATGGTCAGGCCGGCGTCCTTGAACAGGTCAGTGCGGTAGTAGGTGATCGAGCTTTCGGCGTAGAACGGCAGGGCGTAGAGCGAACCTTTCACCGACAGGCCTTCACGTACCGACGGGAATACATCGTCGAGGGCGTAACTGGCTGGCAGATCTTTCATCGGTTCCAGCCAGCCCTTGGCGCCCCAGAGTGCGGCTTCGTACATGCCGATGGTCAACACATCGAACTGACCGCCCTGAGTGGCGATGTCGGTAGTCAGGCGTTGGCGCAGAACGTTTTCTTCCAGCACCACCCAATTGAGCTTGATGTCCGGATGCTCGGTCTCGAAGGTTTTCGAGAGTTTCTGCATGCGGATCATGTCGCTGTTGTTGACGGTAGCGATGGTCAGGGTCTGGGCGCCAAGGCTGACGCTGCTGAGGGTCATGCAGGTGAGAGCAAGCAGAGCTTTTGCAGTGGGTTGCATCGTGCACTCCTTTTCTGCACCCGTGGGTGACAGAAGGACAGTTATTGTTTTTGTGTCTTCCGGGGCAGGAAGAATGTGCACTGATTACAGCCTTCAATCGCAGGACTGACAACTCATCCGTCGCACTTAAACCAATACTTTTTTGCACTGGGCATAAAGCAAAAATCGCAGCCTCGGCAGTTCCCTGCAGGAACTGTCGAAGACTGCGATCTTTTGATCCTGCTTTCAGGCGTGATTTTGTTCAGTCAACCGCTGCACCGCCAACCGCCGGTAATGCGAAGGCGTCATGCCCTTGAGCTGTTGAAAGCGCCGGTTGAAGTTGGAAATATTGTTGAAGCCCGACTCGAAACACACGTCAGTCACCGGTTTGTCGCCGTCGGCCAGCAATTCGCAGGATTTGCTGATACGCAGGCGATTGACGAATTCGATGAAGGTTCGCCCGGTGGCCTGCTTGAACACGCGGCTGAAATAGGTCGGTTTCATGCCCAGATGCTCGGACACTTCTTCCAGTGTCAGTTCCCGGGCGTAGTGGGCAAAGATGTAATCGACTGCGCGGTTGGTGCGGTCGATGTTGTGCTCATCGGCCAGTTGCGTATTGGTCGCGCCGGAGAGCAATTGATAATCGTCGCTCGCCGCCAGCAGCTCCATCAGGATAAGAAAATGCCCGAGGCGCGTGATGCCTTGGGTATCGGCGATCCGCTGCATCAGCGTCATGGCCTGGCGAATGGTCTGCGGGTTGCGAAACTCGATGCCGTACTGGGCACGCTCCAGTAATGGGGCGAGGGTCTTGAGTTCGGCAAACACCTGATGACCGCTTTCAAACAGCTCATCAGTGAAGTTGACCAGCATGTCGCGCTTGGGCACCACTTCATCTTCGGCGACCTGACTGATCCAGTTATGCGGCAGGTTAGGGCCGGTGAGGAACAGCGTTTGCGGATAGAAGTTGCCGATATAGTCGCCGATGAAAACCTTGCCGGAACTGGCGACGATCAGGTGCAGCTCGTATTCCTTGTGGAAATGCCAGCGCACCAGCGGGCACGGGAAACCATGCTGGCGGTAGATGATGGACAACCCGTTGTGGTCATCCATCAGCTCATAAGAGGGGTCGGTCACGCGGGCTGTTCGGGTCATGTCAGTACGCTTTTATTGTTATTGCTGTCCGATCATGCCCCTTTCCGCGTCTACCGCGCCAGTGCGCGAGAAATACTGTTTAGTCAGACTCGTGTAATGCACGTCCGTAAACCGCCTTCATGCTGCAGGCGACCCAGCAGTAATGGACGATCTCGGACTCGTCAAAAAAATCGGTGCTGATGATGCTGCAGCGGGTTACCCAGTCACGAGAAGAGTGGAACCAGTCATTGATAGAGCGCTTGATGTCTGCCGGCCCTCCCAGCAGTGAATAGCAGGTAGCAGGCAGAGACCAGATGAAGGTTTCGTATGGAGCGTCTTGCAGAACGGTTTCGATATGTCGTTTGAGTGCGCCGGTATCGGTGAAGATGTTGCGGTTCCATTTGTGGGTGATTTGTGGCCAGAAGTAATCGTTGTCCTGTTCCGGCGAGTAGCGCGCCGCAAGAATGATTCGACGCTTTGAACTGGCGCGTTTGAGTTCGGCAATCGTGCTCGTCGAGTGTGCAAAAGGTATCAGTCGTAAGCCGAGGCGAGCGAGCAGAAGGTCACTCAGTTGCTTGCGGTCGAAGGGTTTGTCGCCGTCGCCCAGTTGATGAAAGTCCAGGACGATGAACTCGTCGGGATTACGATCGAGAAAGGCGGGCAGCGCTTCAAGCAGTTCGTCGAGCGTGCGGTTGGACTGATAGCCATTGTGGTGAAAGTAGAATTTCGGGCGCTCGGGCGCTGCGGTGTAACCCAGGCGCACGTCGAATGCCCGTGCGCCGTTGTCGAGTTGCCAGGCAAACGAGTCGTTCTGGCAGGTCGTCCAGTTGCCGGGGACGACCTTGTGGTTAGGCGCTTTTTTGTCCATGCCACTGTTATGGGTGCCTGGCCAGACAATATCGGTCAACTTGAGATGATCGATGTCCAGCACATTACTCATCCATTTCCGCTTATCGAGCCCCGGTGTGGCGCTGCTCATGCTGATGACTCCTTGTCGTGATTATTCGCCCCATCCATGAGGCGATGCTGATATTTGGCGGGTGACGTTTCAAGCACCACCCGGCATGTCCATCGATTGTCGACGGGCGACAAATACAGCATACAAACACGCAGAGTTATTACCAGCGGTGGCAATATCTGCTAAAGAATAGCCAATGTATGGCACTCAAAAGCGTTGGTCATAGGCGGCTGGCTTTCAGCAGGTTTGCAGTACGGCAGAACGAGACGAGCCTGGATTATTCGATAAAGTCGACATTGACGATGTTGCACTTGAGGAGCCAGTCACTATTGGCCGGATCAAACCAGCGATCCAGATGGGTATGAATGTCTACAGGCCCGCCCAATGCCGCATAGCAGGTAGCCGATAGCGACCAGGGTTGATAAGAGGAGGGCGGCGAAACCATGACCTCGGCAATAAACTTTTGTATGTCACTGGCGCCGGGTGTCTGGGTGCCGATCCATTGGTGCTGCACCTTGTCATTGAACCAGACGTTGTCAAGTTCCCGATGCCATCCAGCGTGGATTAGAATTCTTTGCGATCGGCTTATATTTTTCAGTTGCGCCAGACTTAAATGACGATTGCTAGATGGGATAACCCTGTTATTTAGAGACTTCAACAACATGTTGTTGAATGTCACATAGTCGAAAGGATGGCTCTCTTCTTTCAGTTCGTGAAAGTCTAAAATAATAAACTCTTCAGGATTTTCGGTCAGGAACCGTTCTATGTCCGATACTAGATTTCCGAGCGTTCGGGAAGATAAAAAACCATTATGCTGAATCCGGAACTTGGCAAGTCCCTCGCCGTTATTCTTGTAGACCAGTCGCAGGTCCAATGCTCTGGAACCGCTGTTGAGCTGTTCGTAAAAAGCCTTGTGCTGACAGGCTACCCAGTGGGCGCCTGGGATCAGGGCGTATGACGCCTGCCAATCGCAACCGGCATTGTGTGTGCCAGGCAATGCCAGTTTATAAAGCGACAATTTATCGATGGCGGGTGTACCAGCCATCCAATTGTTTAGGGAGAACCCGGTTGATGTCGTACTGTTCATGGTGACTTCCTTGTGAGTGTAAATAAGTACCTCACCCATTAGTGGTGAGGTACTTATTTTTAAAGGAAGTTGAGCTGTTGATGCAATGCGCGGATTGATTCTGGATGTATATATACTTAATTGGCTTGAGTGGAGTTACCTTGGTTCTTTGCTTCGATCCATTGCGACATGTACTGGGTACTTTTGTGGTGGTGGTGGCGTAACATGCTGCCGGTGAAGTTCAACTTTCTAAGTTGTTTTACGTTGCTCAGGCAAACATGGAGTTTTTCGATCAGCGCCGGGCCATGTACGGATCGCTGGTAGCGTTGCGCCAACAGGCTGTCACCTGCCTGGCTGGCTTCGTTCCAGCGCGCTTCATCACGGTAGATATGCACCGCGCAATCGGCAAACTCCTGCGCCGTGCGGGCGACTGCACCGGGCCAGGGCTGCTCACCGTGCATGGCTTCAGCGCCGATCGGTGTGGTGACCGATGGCGTGCCGCAGAGCATCGCATCGACAATCTTGCCCTTGATACCGGCACCGAAGCGCAGAGGAGCCAGACACACCCGTGCGGCAGACATGACTTGCAAGGCGTCTTCGGCCCAGTTCATTACATGAAACCCTTGCGCCGGATTGTGCAGGGCAGTGGCTTTGGGCGGTGTATAGGCGCCATATATATGCAGTTGTGCTTGCGGCAGTTGTGCGCGGATCAATGGCCAGATGGTGGTTTTCATCCAAAGCACCGCATCCCAGTTAGGCGCGTGACGGAAGTTGCCGATACTCAGGAAGTGCGCCCGATCTGCAAAGGCTCGCGATTCGCCAACGGGGAGGTCAACCATCAACGGGCACCAGTGCAACAGGCTGCGTGGCAAACCGAACTGCTCGACCAGCAACTCGATTTCGACCTCTGAAATCATCAGATTCAAATCACAGCGATACAGCGCGGCGACTTCCCGTTTGGCCATGTCGCTGTCGGCCATCAACTGGAACTCTTCGGCCAGCGCGGGTGAGAACAGGGCGCTGAAATCCTGATTGTCGGGCGCGTTTTTCAAGTGCTCCTTGAGCCGCAAGTGGCGGGCATGCCGCAGGCTTTGCAGGTCGGAAGTCTCGAGAATGCGCAACGCGTCGGGGCAGTGCTTTTCGACACGCCAGCCGAACTGCTCTTCCATCATGAACTGATCGAACAGCACGATATCCGGGGCCAGTTCACTGACAAAGACATCGAAGCTGCTGTTGTTGAGTTCAATCGGTACTTCGCGGATACCCAGTTGCGCCAGGTCGGCCTTGTGCTCACCCGGGCCGGCAGGGCTGCTGAAGGTGATGTCCCAACCTTGCTCAAGGAATGTCTCGAGGATCTGCATCACATGCCCGCTGGCCGCCGAAGAACGTGGTTCTGGCCAGACGTAGCCGATGACCAGGACCTTGGTGGCTGGGGATGGAGTCATGGGGAAGGTTCCTCAAAAAACGGGCAAGACAAAAAACGGGGCGCGATTAGATCATATCCGGCTCGATATGATTTCATTCGAAGCCTCGGATTTCAGCGATGAGGTGGTGGCTCGGTAAAGATTTTCGACATTCAAAAGGTCATTCGGATGGCATCCGAATATTCATCGTCATGCGCTGGCAAGAATGCCTTTGACCTTGTCACGCAACTGATCAATCGAAAACGGCTTGCCGATCACATGCATATCCGCCGGTACGTCGATGTTCTCGGCATAGCCGCTGGCGAACAGGATCGGCAGGGCAGGACGAAGTTTACGGGCTTCGCCGGCCAATTCGCGGCCATCCATACCCGGCAGACCGACATCGGTCATCATCAGGTCGATCTGCTTGGCATCATCACCGAGAAACGTCAGCGCCTGCTCGCTGCCATCCGCTTCCAGCACACTGAACTCCAACTCCTCGAGCACATCGACGATCAGCATGCGCACGATATCGTCGTCTTCTACTACAAGGATGGTGGACGCTGGGGTGGACATATTGAAGGCTCTCAAGAATGGATTCAGGGGGTGTAGGCCGATCGAAACTGCCGGCCTCTTGCATGAGTAAGTGGCGCTAGGCCACAAGTTCCCCATTCGCTATAAAAAGAATAGGCGTTCCCAACGGCCAAGGATAACCGTTGATACCTTCGCAGGCTCTGGCAAATGTAGGAAATTGCTGCCGAATCCGTCAGAAAATTGGATCGATCGTACCGTTTTGGGGCAAACTCCCACGTTTCAACAGTTCGACAAGGCTGCCCCATGTCCTCTCCGTCTTCGGTTGATGAACGCCGGTTTCGTAAGCTTCTGACCCGCAACATCGCTCTGCCACTGGGCGTCGGCGCTATCAGCGCTATCTTCTTCGTCTCGCTGATTACCTATTTGCTGTCGGTGATCCAGTGGGTCGAGCATACCGACCGGGTGATCAATAACGCCAACGAAGCGGTGAAGCTCACGGTTGATCTGGAAACCGGCATGCGCGGTTTCCTGCTCAGCGGCGACGAGCACTTCCTCGACCCGTATGAAACTGCCAAGCCGCGAATCAACGTGGCGCTCAATACCTTGCTCGAACTGACCGCCGACAACCCGGTGCAAACCGACCGTCTGCGTCGTTTGCAAGCGTTGCAGACCGAGTGGGGCACTTACGCGCAATCGATGATCGATCTGCAGCGCTCCAGCGGCGACTATAAAGCGGCGGTCAAGGCTGGGCGCGGCAAACGCCTGACCGATGAAATTCGCAACCAGTTCGAAGACGTGATCGACATGGAGCAGCAGTTGCGCACCACGCGCAACGAAGAAGTGCGCCGTACGACGATCTGGAGCATCACCCTTTATCTGCTGTTTATTGCCGGTATCAGCGGTTTGCTGGCGTATATCGGCCGGCGCGATCTGGTCAGCCTGTCGGACAGCTACAGCGCCAACCTCGCAGCGCAACAGGCCAGCGCTCAGCGTCTGGAGCGTCAGGCGTGGATGCGCAGCGGTCAGACCGAGCTGGCGGAGCAGGTGCTGGGCCAGCTGACTCTGAATCTGCTGGGCCGCAACATTCTGCAATTCTGTGCTCAATATCTCGGCACGGCAGTGGCGGCGCTGTATGTCCGCGAAGAACACGGCGGCCTCAAGCGCGTGGCGTCCTATGGTTTCTCCCGTGAGCAGGAAGATCAGCAACAGTTGATCTACAGCGGTGAGGGGATCGTCGGCCAGGTAGCCCAGCAAGGTCATCTGATTCGTCTGGATTCAGTGCCTGCGGATTACTTCAAAGTCAGCTCCGGTCTGGGCGAAGGCCTGCCGCACAGCGTGCTGGTGGTACCAACCAGCGACGACGAGCGGGTCAATGGCGTGATCGAACTGGGTTTCTTGCGTCCACTGGCAGATCGCGATATCGAATTACTCGAGCTGATTGCCGGCAATATCGGCACTTCCATCGAAGCGGCGCGTTATCGTCAGCGCTTGCAGGAAGTACTGGCCGAAACCCAGCAACTCAACGAAGAGTTGCAGGTGCAGCAGGAAGAACTCAAGACCGCCAACGAAGAGCTGGAAGAACAATCGCGGATTCTCAAGGAATCCCAGGCGCACCTGGAAACCCAGCAGGTCGAACTGGAGCAGACCAACGAGCAACTCGCCGAACAGGCGCAGACCCTCGCCGAGCAGCGCGATGCGATGGATCTGAAAAACACCGAACTGAATCAGGTTCAGGTGCAGCTTGAAGAGCGCGCCGAAGAGTTGCAGCGCTCCAGCAAGTACAAATCCGAATTCCTCGCCAACATGTCCCACGAACTGCGCACGCCGCTGAACAGTTCGCTGATTCTCGCCAAGCTGCTGGCCGAGAACCCGCAGGACAACCTCAGCGCCGAACAGGTCAAGTTTGCCGAGTCGATCTACTCCGCCGGCAACGATCTGCTGAACCTGATCAACGACATCCTCGATATCTCCAAGGTCGAGGCCGGCAAACTGGAAGTGATTGCCGAAAACACCAGCGTCGCTCGTCTGGCGGACGGCCTGCGTGGCGTCTTCGAACCGCTGGCCAAGGATCGCAAATTGACCTTCAGCGTCGATCTGCAACCGGACGCGCCGACCATGCTGTACACCGACCGACAGCGTCTGGAACAGGTGCTGAAGAACCTGCTGTCGAACGCGGTGAAATTCACTGAGCAAGGCACTGTCAGCCTGACCATCACCGGCCAGCCGGATGACCGTATTGCCTTTATCGTGCGTGATTCCGGGATCGGCATCGCAGCGGATCAGCAGGAAAGCATTTTCGAAGCGTTCCGCCAGGCCGATGGCACCACCAACCGCAAGTACGGCGGCACCGGGCTCGGGCTGTCGATTTCCCGCGATCTGGCGTTCTTGCTTGGCGGCTCGATCAGCGTCAGCAGCGCGCCAGGGCAGGGCAGTGTGTTCACGCTGGTGTTGCCGCAGCAGTATCTCGAACCCGGCGAGTCGCCGCGTCAACCGCTGACCTTCACTCCGCCACCACAAGCCCCGGCACCGGCGCCTGTGGCATCGATTGCGGTTTCGCCGATGGCACCGATCAACATTCCGCGTTTTGCTGACGACCGTGGCAATGCACCGTTCGCCACCCGCTGCATTCTGGTGGTGGAGGACGAACCGAACTTCGCCCACATCCTCTACGACCTGGCCCATGAACTGGGTTATCAGTGCCTGGTCGCCCATGGCGCGGACGAAGGTTATGACCTGGCGCGCGAGTTCTTGCCGGACGCGATCCTGCTCGACATGCGCCTGCCGGACCATTCCGGGCTGACCGTACTGCAACGCCTCAAGGAACATGCCGAAACCCGGCACATCCCGGTGCATGTGATTTCGGTCGAGGATCGCGTCGAAGCCGCGATGCACATGGGCGCCATCGGTTATGCGGTCAAACCGACCACCCGCGAAGAACTCAAGGACGTGTTCGCACGTCTCGAAGCCAAGCTGACTCAAAAGGTCAAACGCGTGCTGCTGGTCGAAGATGATGACTTGCAGCGTGAAAGCATTGCCCGCCTGATCGGTGATGACGACATCGAAATCACCGCCGTCGGTCTGGCTCAGGAAGCGCTGGATAAACTGCGCACGACGATCTACGACTGCATGGTGATCGACCTGAAACTGCCGGACATGCTTGGTAATGACCTGCTCAAGCGGATGTCCACCGAGGACATCTGCTCGTTCCCGCCAGTGATCGTCTACACCGGGCGCAACCTGACTCGTGATGAAGAGACCGACCTGCGCAAATATTCGCGCTCGATCATCATTAAAGGCGCACGCTCGCCGGAGCGTTTGCTGGACGAGGTCACACTGTTTCTGCACAAAGTCGAATCACAGTTGTCCCATGAACGGCAGAAGATGCTCAAGACCGCGCGTAGCCGCGACAAGGTCTTCGAGGGTCGCAAAGTGCTGCTGGTGGACGACGATGTGCGCAACATCTTCGCCCTGACCAGTGCGCTGGAGCACAAAGGCGCAGTCGTGGTGATCGGTCGAAATGGCCGTGAAGCGATTGAAAGGTTGAATGAAGTCGAAGACATCGATCTGGTGTTGATGGACGTGATGATGCCGGAGATGGATGGTTTCGAAGCCACCATCGAGATCCGCAAGGACCCGCGCTGGCGCAAGCTGCCGATCATCGCGGTAACGGCCAAAGCCATGAAGGACGATCAGGAGCGCTGCCTGCAAGCGGGCGCCAATGATTACTTGGCCAAGCCCATCGATCTGGATCGTCTGTTCTCGCTGATTCGCGTGTGGCTACCGAAGATGGAACGTATTTAGTGGAAGGCACTCACCCAATTGATCGAAACAGCGAAATCGAACTGCGGTTGCTGATCGAGGCCATTTACCTCAAGTACAGCTACGATTTTCGCGATTACTCCGGCGCTTCGATCAAGCGCCGGGTGCAACACGCGTTGAGCCAGTTCGAGTGCGCAACGATCTCGGCGTTGCAGGAGAAAGTCCTGCACGATCCGACGGCGTTCATGCAGTTGCTGCAATTGCTGACGATCCCGGTCAGCGAGATGTTCCGCGATCCGTCGCACTTCCTTGCGATCCGCAAGGAAGTAGTGCCGCTGCTGCGCACCTATCCGTCGCTGAAGATCTGGATTGCCGGATGCAGCACGGGCGAGGAGGTCTATTCGATGGCCATTCTGCTGCGCGAAGAAGGCCTGCTGGATCGCACGATTATTTACGCCACCGATATCAATCCACGTTCGCTGGAAAAGGCCAAGCAGGGCATCTTCTCGATGGAAAACGTGCGGGCCTACACCGCCAATTACCAGCAGGCTGGCGGCCAACGCTCGTTTGCCGATTACTACACCGCAGCTTATGGCTATGCGATTTTCGACAAGAGCCTGTGCGAGAACGTGACCTTCGCCGACCACAGCCTGGCGACCGACAGTGTGTTCTCCGAAACGCAGCTGATTTCCTGCCGAAACGTACTGATTTACTTCAACAAGAAACTTCAGGACCGTGCCTTTGGTCTGTTTCACGAGTCGCTGTGTCATCGCGGCTTTCTGGTGCTCGGTAGCAAGGAAACGCTGGATTTTTCCAGTTATGCGAACCAGTTCGAGCCATTGGTCAAGCAAGAACGGATCTACCGCAAATTATGAATGGTGTTGTGGACTTGCCTCGGGTCGAGGCCATCGTCATCGGCGCTTCGGCCGGTGGTGTCGAAGCGTTGCTCAAGCTGCTGGAGCCATTGCGCGCAGGTTTTGTGCTGCCGATCATTATCGTGCTGCACCTGCCAGAAGAGCGCCGCAGTCTGTTAGCCGAAGTATTTGCCCGGCGCCTGAACCTGCCGGCGAAAGAGGCCAACGACAAACAGCACATCGAGGCCGGCACCGTGTATTTCGCTTCGCCCGGATATCACTTGTCGGTGGAGCAGGATCGCAGCCTGTCGTTGAGCCTTGAAGACCGCCTGCATTACTCGCGGCCTTCGATCGACTACCTGTTTGAGTCCGCCGCCGACGTCTACGGCAAAACACTGGCTGCGGTGCTGTTGACCGGCGCCAATCACGATGGCGCGCGCGGTCTGGCGCAGGTCAAGCGGCACGGTGGTTTGACCATTGTGCAGGACCCCGAAGACGCACAGGTCGCCACCATGCCCCAAGCTGCATTGAACATTCAGCAGCCGGATCATGTCCTTAACATTAACGGCATAGGCCGAATGCTTGTCGAGCTGGAACGAATCGCATGCTGAGTAATATCCAAGCCAAATTGCTGATCGTCGACGATCTGCCGGAGAACCTGCTGGCACTCGAAGCGTTGATCAAGCGTGAAGACCGTATGGTCTATAAAGCGCTGTCGGCAGACGAAGCGCTGTCGCTGCTGTTGCAGCACGAATTCGCCATGGCCATCCTCGATGTGCAGATGCCGGGCATGAACGGCTTCGAACTCGCCGAGTTGATGCGCGGCACCGAGAAAACCAAGAACATCCCGATCATTTTCGTCAGCGCCGCCGGCCGTGAACTGAATTACGCGTTCAAGGGTTACGAGAGCGGGGCAGTGGACTTCCTGCACAAACCGCTGGATATCCATGCGGTGAAGAGCAAGGTCAACGTCTTCGTCGATCTGTACCGCCAGAGCAAGGCCATGAAGCAACAGGTCGAAGCACTGGAACAGAGCCGCCGCGAACAGGAAGCGTTGCTCGAACAATTGCAGAGTACGCAGCTGGAGCTTGAGCAAGCGGTGCGTATGCGGGATGACTTCATGTCAATCGTCGCCCATGAGGTGCGTACGCCACTTAACGGGCTGATACTCGAAACCCAGTTGCGCAAGATGCACCTGGCGCGGGACAACGCTGCGGCGTTCACCCTCGACAAGATGCACGCGATGGTTGATCGCGACGAACGCCAGATCAAAAGCCTGATCCGGCTCATCGAAGACATGCTCGATGTGTCGCGCATTCGTACCGGCAAGCTGTCGATCCGTCCGAATCGCTTCGATCTGGTGAAGCTGGTGAGCACCTTGCTGCAGAATTTTGCGCAGCAGATGGAAGCGGCGGAAACAGAAGTCTCCCTGACCGCGCCGGAGCCGGTAGAAGGCTTCTGGGATGAGTTCCGTATCGAACAGGTGATCACCAACCTGCTGACCAATGCCTTGCGTTACGGCGGCAGAAGTCCGGTGCAGGTGCGGGTCTATCGTCAAGGCAACGAGGCCCGGGTTGAAGTCCAGGACCACGGCATCGGTATCAGCGAAGAGAATCAGAAGCGTATTTTTCAACAGTTCGAGCGAGTTTCCGCCAAGACGGTAGTGGCTGGTCTCGGACTGGGTCTGTTCATTTCCGAGCAGATCGTCGCCGCCCATGGCGGCTCAATCGTCGTCGAGAGTGAAATCAACGAGGGCGCCCTGTTTCGCGTTTGTCTGCCGATCGAGGAAAACGGCAAATCAGACGCAACCTCTGATTGACCGCACGGTCGTATCAGCAGCTATTGACCGAACAAAGGCTTCCCATGAGCGTAGATGCACAAGATGTAGTACTCATCGTCGAGGACGAACCGGTTATCTTGATGGTGCTGACGGACTATCTGTCGGGTCTCGGCTATCGCGTGTTACAGGCCGAAAACGGCGAGCAGGCGTTCGAGATTCTCGCGAGCAAACCGCATCTGGACATGTTGATTACCGATTTCCGCCTGCCCGGTGGAATCTCCGGGGTACAGATCGCCGAGCCCGCAGTCAAGCTGCGGCCGGAACTCAAGGTGATTTTCATCAGCGGCTATCCGCAGGAAATCCGCGAGACCGGCAGCCCGATCACCCGCAAGGCACCGATCCTCGAAAAGCCGTTCGACCTGGACGTATTGCAGGAAAAGATCCAGGAACTGCTGGCCTGATGCTTGTAGGCACGGCTGACCCGATCCCAATTGGAATGGTTGGCCCGATCTCTGTAGGAGCTGCGGCACGCTGCGATCTTTTGATCTTTCCCTTAAAAGATCGCAGCTCTGCGGCACAGGTTTAGCTTTTGATCATCTCGCGGACTTTTGCCGTCAGCAGATCAAAGGTGAAGGGCTTAGTGATCATCTGCATTCCCGAATCAAGAAATCCTCCACGCACCGCAGCATGCTCGGCATAGCCGGTAATAAACAACACCTTGAGCCCAGGCCGGAATTGCCGGCCGATTTCCGCCAGTTGCCGGCCGTTCATCCCCGGTAGCCCGACATCGCTGATCAGCAGATCAATGCGCTGCGGCGAATCCAGAATCGGCACCGCGCCATCAGCGTCGCCGGCTTCAACGAAGGCATATCCCAATTCACTCAATACCGCGCTGACCAGCACGCGCACGGCCGGGTCGTCTTCGACGATCAGCACGGTTTCGCCGTCGAGGGCATCCGGAGGTTGCTGGACAATGGAAGTGGGCTGCTCAAGTTCTTCGCCACGGAAACGCGGCAGATAGAGTTTGACCGTGGTGCCTTGGTCGATTTCGCTGTCGATGGAGACATGGCCGCCAGACTGCTTGCTGAAACCGTAAATCATCGACAGCCCCAGCCCGGTGCCTTGGCCAATCGGCTTGGTGGTGAAAAACGGATCGAACGCCCGACTGATCACACTTTGCGGCATGCCGCTGCCGTTGTCGGTGACGCTGAGCATCACGTATTCGCCGGGCTCAAGGTTGCTGTAGGTCTCGGTGAGTTCGCGACCAAGCACCTGATTGCTGGTTTCGACCACAAGCTTGCCACCCTCGGGCATGGCGTCGCGGGCGTTGATCACCAAGTTCAGCAGGGCGCTTTCCAACTGATTGGGGTCGGCTTCCGCCACCCACAATTGCTCGCTCAGACGCATGTCCAACTGGATGCTTTCGTTGAGGCTGCGTTGCAGCAGTTCACCCATCGACAGCACCAGCGTGTTCATCTGCACGGCTTTGGGGTCGAGCGATTGCCGACGGGAAAACGCCAGTAGACGGTGGGTCAGGCCTGCGGCGCGATTGGCTGAAGTCACGCCAAGATCGATCAGGCTGTCGAGGTCATCGGTGCGCCCGCGTGCCAGACGCCGACGCAGAAGTTCCAGGCTGCCGATGATCCCGGTGAGCATATTGTTGAAGTCATGGGCGATGCCGCCAGTGAGTTGGCCGACCGCTTCCATCTTCTGTGACTGGCGCAGCGCTTCTTCATTGTGGCGAAGTTGTGCGGTGCGTTCTTCGACCTGTTGCTCCAGTGTTTCCAGAGTCGATTGCAGGCGCCGTTCACTTTCACTGAGATCGATCAGCCGGTCGCGTGCTTCGTACTGTCGTCGTCGACCGCGCAGGGTGGTCGAAACCAGACTGACCAGCGTCGCCGGATGAAACGGCCGCTCAAGGAAAGTGACATTCCCCAGCAGATCGCTGAGGCGCGAGGAGGGCGCCTGTTCCGGGCCGCCGTGATGCGTCAAGAGCACAATCGGCATATCCGACCAGGCCGGTTGTTGCTCCAGATACAACAGCAGTGATTCCAGCTCCGGCCCACCCAAGGCTTCGACGGCAATCAGCAGTAAACCGGCGCCGGGCTCAAGCTCGGCGCACAAGGTGGCGAGGTCCGGGGTGATCAAACCGCCGTAACCCGCCTCGTTGAGGATCATCAGCGCAATCTGACTGTCCCGGCCCATTGGCGCGAGGATCAGCGCCCGTTCCGGCAGCGATTCGCTGACTGTCACAAGTTATCCTCCCGCAGCAGCGGATTGCTCGCGCCAAGGTAAGTCGGCACGCCGCGCAACACGCCCTGGAAGGTTTCCAGCGGTTCTCCAATGGTCATGCCCTGCGCAGAAATGCGGTATTCACGAATGGTCGATTCATGGCTGCCGGTACGTTTCTTGATGATCGAGATCGCCCGGCGCACTTTGCCCAGCGCCTCGAAGTAACGCAGCAGAATCACCGTGTCAGCCAGATAGGTGATGTCGACCGGCGCCTGCATATCGCCGACCAGACCGTGTTGCGCGACGGTCATGAAGGTCGCGGCGCCCTTACGGTTCAGGTACAGCAGCAATTCATGCATGTGCAGCACCAGCGCGTTTTCTTCTGGCATCGCAGCCTGGTAACCGTTGATGCTGTCGATCACCACGGTTTTGATGTCGAGTTCGTCGACACAACGGCGCACGCGGTGCGAGAACTCGCCGGGCGACAACTCGGCGGCATCGACCTGTTCGATGAGCAAATTGCCGGTGGCTTGCAAGGCCTTCAGATCGATGCCCAGATTTCTCATGCGTTCAAACAGCAAACCCAACTCTTCATCGAAGATAAACAGCGCCGCTTTTTCTCCACGCGCCACGGCCGACGCAGCGAAGATCATCGAGATCAGCGATTTGCCGGTACCGGCCGGGCCGAGAATCAAGGTGCTGGAGCCGGTTTCGATACCGCCGCCGAGCAATGCATCCATCTCCTTGATGCCGCTGGTCAATTGCAGGCGTGGGTAGTCGCCACGGTGTTCAGCAGCCACCAGCCGAGGAAACACATGTATGCCGTCACCCATGATGGTGAAGTCATGGAAGCCGCCACGGTATTTTTGCCCGCGATACTTGACCACCCGGATGCGCCGGCGTTCGGCGCCATAATTGGGCGTCAGTTCTTCCAGACGTATCACCCCGTGGGCGACGCTGTGCACGGTTTTGTCGAGGGACTCGGTGGTCAGGTCATCGAGCAACACCACCGTGGCGTCGTAGCGCACGAAGTAGTGTTTGATTGCCAGAATCTGCCGGCGATAGCGCAAAGAGCTTTGCGCCAGCAAGCGAATCTCCGACAGGCTGTCGAGGACCACTCGCGTTGGTTTGAAGCGTTCGACCACTTCGAAAATCTGCTTGGTCGCTTCCCCCAGTTCGAGGTCGGAGGAGTACAGCAGACTTTGCTGGTGCTCGGCATTCAGCAGGCTTTCCGGAGGCGTCAGCTCGAAGATTTCGATGCTGTCGTCGAGCTCCCAGCCGTGGGACAACGCACCCTGGCGCAGTTCGCGCTCGGTTTCCGAGAGTGTGATGTACAACGAGCGTTCGCCCGCCATCGCACCGGCTCGGAGGAAATGCAGAGCGACCGTGGTTTTGCCGGTTCCGGGTTCACCTTCGAGCAAAAACACATGCCCACGAGACAAACCACCGGCCAGGATGTCATCCAGACCCACGATGCCGGTAGCGGCTTTTTCACTGATCAACGCGTTAGATGTAGACAAAAAATGCCCTCTCATGACTAGGGGAGTCGAGGCGGTTTATTGAAACCGATCGCCTGAAATACTTGACCCCTGGCCGTGATGGCAGTTCCGAAGTATCGCTGAAAATCCCTCAGAGCCCTTGCTGCAACGCCGGATCGTCTGGATTCATCTGTTCCAGTTGAGCCAGCAAAACCTGGACATTTTGCAGTTGGCCGGTTTCTTGCCAGTAGTTGATCAGCAAGACCCGCGCCTTGCGGTCGGCCGGGTGGCGCTGGACGATTTCCTGCAATTGCTTTTGCGCAGCTTCAAGCTCCTCGGCTTTGTGCAGGGTCGTGGCGAGGTCGTAGCGATACTCTTTGTTGTCCGGTTCCAGCTCGACGGCTTTGGACAGGCCGAGCAGGGCGAATTCCTGCTGGTCATGGTGCAGCAACCACAGCCCGAGAGCGTGTTGCAAATAAGCGGAATCGGGTTGGGCCTTGAGCTGCTGAGCCAATAACTGCCTTGCTGCGTCGACCTGACCCTGGCGGTCGAGAACGTCGATCTGCATCACCAGCGCCGGCAGGTTGCCCGGTTCCAGACGCAGGGTGTTTTCCAGCGCTTGCTGTGCCTGTTTCAGTTCGGCATTGTGCAGATGCAGTCGCGCCAGTTGTGCGTAGGTTTCGGCGCTTTCCGGTTGTCCTTTGAGCACTTGCTCCCAACCATCGATAGCTTGCTGTAGCGGGGCGAAATAGAGGCCGAGTTCATCTGGCGACAGACCGAGCAGGGCGTTGATCGCAGCGAAACGCACGGTCTGATCCTGATCTTCGAGCATAGGCCCGAGCAACAGGCTGCGTTGTCCGCCCGGCACCAGACCCACCACGCTCTTGATGGCGGCCAAACGCACTTCGGGGGCTTCGTTTTGCAGGTCGGCGTCCGCCAGTTTCAAGGCCTGCGGACTTGGGTAGTTGGCCAGTTCGGCGTGCAACCAGACTCGACGTTTGACCGACAGATCCGGGCGCCCAAGCTGCTGATACAACTGGCGTGCGGCACCCGGCTGGCCTTTTCGTGCGGCATCCAGTGCTTCGCTGTAGCCATGACGGATCGCCTCGGGCACCACTGGCGTGGTACTGCGCAGGGCCAGCCAGCCAGCAATGATGACAAGCACGAGGCCGAGGCTGATGAACAGGTAGCGGCGGGACTGAGACATGCAGGTTTCCGGGAGCTGTCGTTCTGGAGCGGAAGGGCAAGCTTCGGTCAGCAAGGGCTGCGAGTCAAACCCTGCTTAAGATCGCCACCCATTACTCGCCGCCCATGCAGGAGCTGCGGCACGCTGCGATCTTTTGATCTTGCCATTGAAAAACAGGATCAAAAGATCGCTGCCTCGTTTCACTCGTGAGCTCCTACAGGTATTTCGTGCTGCCTTTGTAGGAGCTGCGGCACGCTGCGATCTTTTGATCTTGCCATTGAAAAACAGGATCAAAAGATCGCTGCCTCGTTTCACTCGTGAGCTCCTACAGGTATTTCGTGCTGCCTTTGTAGGAGCTGCGGCACGCTGCGATCTTTTGATCTTGCCTTTGTTGGTGGGCACAAAAAAGCCCCGCGACCGAATGATACGCGGGGCAAAGGAATTGGTTGGTTGCGGCCAACCAAAGGAGCTCTTGAAAATCTGTTACTTGCTGGCGACAGTCTCCGGTTGCCAGCCGCCACCCAAGGCTTTGTAGATCGCGACGATGCCGCGATACAGATCGACTTCGGCCTGGGCCTGACTGTCCTCGGCGTTCAGGCGCTCACGCTGAGCGTCGAGCAGGACGAGGAAGTCAGTGGTGCCTTCGCGGTAGCGAATCTCGGCGAGATCGGCGGCCTTGCGGCTCGATTCGCTCTGACGGATCAGCGAAATCAGACGTTGCTGACGTTTGCCGTAATCGCTGAAAGCGTTTTCCGACTCTTCGAGTGCCAGCAGCACTTGTTGCTCGTAAGTCGCCAACGCGCCTTCGGCATCCGCATCGGCGCCGCGCAAACGGGCCCGCACGCTGCCAAGGTCAAACGCGGCCCAAGTGATGCTCGGGCCCAACGCCCAGGAATTGGCGGCGGCAGAACCGATCTGCGAACCACGCCCGGCCGTCCAGCCGAGGAATCCGCTGAGGCTGACCCGAGGAAACAGATCAGCCTTGGCCACGCCGATACGCGCCGTGGCCGAAGCCAGTTTGCGTTCAGCGCTGAGGATGTCCGGACGCCGTTGCAGCAGTTCGCCCGGATCACCAATTGGCAACGCCTTGGCAATCGCCGGCAGGTCTTTCGGGCTCAGGTCGACGGTGAGTTTGTCCGGACGCTCACCCAGCAGGGTAGCGATGCGGTTTTTCTGCCGAACCTGTTCCGCTTGCAACTGCGGCACGCTGGCTTCTACCGCCGCCAGACGCGCATCGGCACGCTCGACATCGAGCTGATCGCCGACGCCGGCATCACGCAGGCTGATGGTGATCTTGCGCGATTCCTGCTGGTTCTGCAGGTTGGCCACAGCGATCTTTTCCCGCAGTTGAGCGCCACGCAGTTGACCGTAGGCGTCCACCAGTTCGGCAATCATGGTGACTTGCAGTTCGTACAGATCAGCCTCGACTGCTTGCTGCTCGGCGTCGGCCGATTCCAGATTGCGCTGGATGCGGCCAAACAGATCGATCTCCCAAGCCATGTCCAGGCCCAGGTCATAGCGCTCGCTATTCACCCGTTTGGTGGTCTGGCCGGGGATTTGTCCCTTGGCCAGATCGCTGCTGGCGCGGCTGGTGATGGTCGGCATGGCGTCATTGCTGACGTCATCGCGAATCGCCCGTGCGGCTTTCCAGCGCGCGAAGGCCACGCGCAACTGGCGGTTGCCTTGCAGCGATTGAGTCACCAACTGGTTGAGGGTCGGATCGTCGAATTGCTGCCACCAGATGCCTTCGAATTTCGAGCGGTCAAAGTTCTTCTGACCGGCAGCGCCGTCGGTGGCGGTCGTGATGTTGGCCGCCTCCGTCGCCGGGGTCTTGTAGTCGGGGCCGACGGCGCAGGCGCTCAGGGCCAGTACCAGCAGGCTCGGCAGGAAGACTTTCAGTCTCATTGTTGCGCCTCCAATTTCAGGGCCTTGGCCGCTTTGCGAGCTTCGCCGCGTTCGACAAAATTACGGATCAGTACGTAGAACACTGGCGTCAGCAACAGACCGAAGAAGGTCACCCCGAGCATCCCGGAGAACACCGCCACACCCATCGCGTGACGCATCTCGGCACCGGCACCGCTGGAGAACACCAGTGGCACCACACCCATGATGAACGCGAACGAGGTCATCAGGATCGGCCGCAGACGCAGACGGCAAGCTTCGAGAACCGCAGCCAGAGGGTCGAGACCTTCCTGCTGTTTATCCTTGGCGAACTCGACAATCAGAATCGCGTTCTTGCACGCCAGGCCCACCAGTACGATCAGGCCGATCTGGGTGAAGATGTTGTTGTCGCCACCCGAGGCAATCACTCCGGTAATGGCCGACAGCAGGGTCATCGGTACGATCAGGATCACCGCCAGCGGCAGGCTCCAGCTTTCGTACTGCGCCGCGAGTACCAGGAACGCCAGCAATACGCAGAGCGGGAACACGAACAACGCGGTGTTGCCGGACAGAATCTGCTGGTAGGTCAGGTCGGTCCATTCGTAGGTCATGCCGTTCGGAAGTTCATCCTTGAGCAATTTTTCGATGGCTTTCTCTGCCTGGCCGGAGCTGTAGCCCGGGGCTGCAGCACCGTTGATTTCCGCGGTGATGAAGCCGTTGTAGTGCATCACGCGATCCGGGCCCGAGGTGTCGCTGACCTTGATGAAGGTCGCCAGCGGGATCATTTCGCCTTTGTTGTTACGCACTTTCAACTGCCCGATCTGATCGGATTCGAGGCGGAACTGTTGCTCGGCCTGAACGTTGACCTGATAGGTGCGCCCGAAACGGTTGAAGTCGTTGGCATACAGCGAACCCAGGTAAATCTGCAGGGTGTCGAAGATGTCGCTGACGGCCACGCCGTGGGTCTTGGCTTTTTCCCGGTCGATAGCAGCATCGACCTGCGGCACGTTCACCGTGTAACTGGTGAACAGGCCAGCCAGTTCCGGCACGTTGTGGCTCTTGTTGATGATGTTCATGGTTTCTTTGTACAGCTCGTCGTAGCCCAGGTTGCCCCGGTCCTCGATTTGCAGACGGAAACCACCAATGGTGCCCAGACCTTGTACCGGCGGTGGCGGGAAGATCGCCATGTACGCTTCCTGAATGTTCGCGAATTGACCGTTCAAGGCACCGGCAATTGCACCGGCAGACATGCTTGGGTCTTTACGTTCGTCGAACGGTTTCAGGGTCACGAACACGATGCCGGCGTTCGGGCTGTTGGTGAAGCCGTTGATCGACAGACCCGGGAACGCTACGGCGCTTTCCACGCCAGGCTGTTTCAGGGCCAGATCGGACATGCGCTTGATCACGTCTTCGGTACGATCCAGGCTCGAAGCGTCCGGCAATTGCGCGAAGGCCACCAGGTATTGCTTGTCCTGGCCGGGTACGAAACCGGTCGGGGTATGAGCGAAGCCGAAGAACGTCAACACCATCAGGCCTGCATACAACAGCAGAGCGATGCCGCTGCTGCGGATAACCCGGCGCACGGTGCCGACATAACCATGGCTGGCACGATCAAAGAAGCGGTTGAACGGACGGAACAGCCAGGCACCGAAGATCTTGTCGAGCACTTTCGAGAAGCGGTCTTTCGGCGCGTCGTGGCTCTTGAGCAACACCGCAGCCAATGCTGGCGACAGGGTCAGCGAGTTGAACGCCGAGATCACCGTCGAGATCGCAATGGTCAAAGCGAACTGCTTGTAGAACTGACCGGTGAGGCCGGAGATGAATGCCGCCGGGATAAACACCGCACACAGCACCAGTGCCGTGGCGACAATCGGGCCAGTCACTTCACGCATGGCTCGCTTGGTCGCTTCGACCGGCGTGAGTCCGAGTTCGATATTTCGCTCGACGTTCTCCACTACCACGATGGCGTCGTCGACCACGATACCGATGGCCAGAACCAGTCCGAACAGCGACAGCGCGTTAAGCGAGAAGCCGAACAGGTGCATCACCGCAAACGTACCGATCAGCGATACCGGCACCGCCACCAACGGAATGATCGAGGCGCGCCAGGTTTGCAGGAACAGAATCACCACCAGAACCACGAGAATCAGTGCTTCGAAGAGGGTGTGAACCACCGCCTCGATCGAGCCGCGCACGAAGATAGTCGGGTCATAGACGATGCTGTAATCCATGCCTTGCGGGAAGCTTTTCTTCAGCTCTTCCATCTTGCCGCGAACTTCGTTCGAGATTTCGATGGCGTTGGAACCCGGGCGCTGGAAGATCGGGATGGCTACCGCTGGCTGGTTGTTCAGCAACGAACGCAGTGCGTACTGGCTGGAGCCGAGTTCAACGCGGGCGATGTCTTTGAGGCGAGTGATTTCACCGTTATCGCCTGCGCGAATAATGATGTTCTCGAACTCTTCCTCAGTCACCAGACGGCCCTGAGTGTTGACCGACAGCTGGAAGCTCTGGGCGTTCGGGGCAGGGGGCGCGCCCAGTTGACCGGCAGCGACCTGACGGTTCTGTTCACGAATCGCGGTCACCACATCGGTCGCCGTCAGATTGCGCGAAGCCGTCTTGTTCGGATCGAGCCACACGCGAAGCGAGTAGTCGCCCATACCGAACAGTTGCACGTCACCCACACCACCGAGTCGCGCCAGCTCATCCTTGATATTAAGGATGGCGTAGTTGGACAGGTAGAGCATGTCGTAGCGTTTGTCCGGCGAGGTCAAGTGCACAACCATGGTCAGGTCGGGCGAAGCCTTGTCGACGGTGATACCGATGCGCGTCACTTCTTCAGGAAGTTTCGGCTCGGTACGGGTCACCCGGTTTTGCACCTGCACCTGCGCGTTGTCCAGGTCGGTGCCCAGGGCGAAGGTGATGGTCAGGGTGATCTTGCCGTCAGCGGTGGACTGCGAGGACATATACAGCATGTTCTCGACGCCGGTGATGGCTTGCTCCAGTGGAGCGGCCACGGTTTCACCGATGACTTTAGGGTTGGCACCCGGGAAGTTGGCACGTACCACCACGGTTGGCGGCACGACTTCCGGGTATTCGCTGATCGGTAGCTGGAACAGCGAGATCGCACCGGCGATCAGGATCAACAGCGATAGCACCGCTGCGAAGATCGGCCGTGAAATGAAGAATTGGGAAAAATTCATCGGAGTTGTCGTCCCTTAACCGCGTGGGGTCGTAGCAGCCAGCTTCACAACCGATCCCGACGCGCCTTTGGCAGGTGCGACTTTGGGCAGGTTGCTGGCTTCCAGCGCTTGTCGTTGTTGAGCCAGAGCGGCAATGGTTTGCTCGCTGGCCATCGGGATCACTTCAGGTGTTACCGGCGAACCCGGACGTACCCGTTGCAGACCCTTGACGATGATCGTGTCGTCCTTGTTCAGGCCGGTGCGCACGATGCGCAGACCTTCGATCTTCGGACCCAGCTCGACAGAGCGGTACGCAGTCTTGTTGTCGGCATCCATCACCAGCACGAACTTCTTGCCGAGGTCAGTGCCGACCGCTTCGTCATTGATCAACATGGCGTTGTAAGTGCCGCTGCCGACCAGTTTCAGTCGTGCATACAGACCCGGGGTGTAGGTGCCATCGCTGTTGTCGAACACCGCGCGACCACGGATGGTGCCGGTTTTCGGGTTGACCTGGTTGTCGACGAAGTTCATCTGGCCGAGGTGCGGGTTGCCGTCTTCGTTGGACAGGCCCATGTACACCGGAGTGGTCGCACCGCGCTGACCCTGACGGGCGAGTTGGGTGTATTTGAGGAATACACGCTCGTCGGCGTCGAAGTAGGCGTAGACCTTGTCGGTGGAAACCACGCTGGTCAGGGGGGTGGTGTCGGCGGTCACCAGGTTACCGGCGGTGATCTCGGCACGGCTGACGCGGCCACTGATCGGCGAGGTAACGCGGGTGAAGCTCAGGTTGAGCTTGGCCAGATCCAGTTGCGCTTGCAGTGCGCCAACAGCGGCGCGGGCTTCTTGTGCGGCGCTGGTGCGCGAGTCGGCCAGTTCAGCGGAGATGGCGTTGCTGGCACGCAGGCGTTCACCGCGTCCGGCTTCATTTTCACTGCGGGTTGCGTTGGCTCGGGATTGAGCGACCAGGGCTTCGAGGCGGCGCACCTCGGCCTGGAATGGGCGTGGATCGATCTGGAACAGCAGGTCGCCTTTCTTGACCAGAGCACCTTCGGTGAAGGCGACATCGTCGATCTGGCCGGAGACCCGTGGACGGATTTCAACGGTTTCCGGCGCTTCGAGGCGCCCGGTGAATTCGTCCCACTCGTTGACCGGTTGTTCCAGCACCTTGGCCACGCTGACTTTGGCAGCGGGCATGGTGGCGGCAGTCTCCGGAGTCTTGCCGCAAGCGCTCATCACCAGTACGGCCAACAAGGCCAACGGGAAGCGCAAATGTTTGAGTGACTGTTCCATGGATGCATCCGCCAATGTATTGAAGATGGGCGGATGATGCTCGGCGAGGTGTGATGGCACGAATCGAATGAGGCAAAGGTAACTATCATTCGGAATGATATAAGCCCCGAGCAAGCCCTCTAGCATGCACCTTTCGTTAGGGTGCTATCAATCTCATTGATGACAAATCTGTGTTGCGGTGCGTGCAAAGGTCAGACTCTGGAGCACTTTGCCGCTGCTCTATTTCTTCGGCATGGTGGAGCGCTTTACCGGGCCCTTGCTGCTCAGGATACGCCGCGCGGCATGGACCGCGCGCTCGGAAAGCGCCTCCATGCGTGGCGACTGCAGTTCCCAGGCATGCCAATAAAGCTCGATATCGGTGAAGTGTCCTGGGGCCACATCCACCAGATCCCGACTGTTCAGCAAATCGCTGACCTGCATATACGGCACCATGCCGTAACCGAGGCCACGACGGATGGCTTTCAGGCGCGCCTCTGGAAGTGCCAAGTAGTGAGTGGGATAGGCGTCTGCGTGCAGGCCAAAGCGTGATTGCATGAAATCAGACTGCAATGTGTCCTTGCGAGAATAGGCAAATACCGGTGCCTTGCGCGCAGCGGAGCGATTCAGTCCTTTGGCAAACCAGCGTTGCTGAAAGTCTGGCGATGCCACCAGTTGATAACGCATCGAGCCCAGCAACTCTGCAAAGCATCCACGCATTGGCTGTGAACGCGTGCCGATACAGCCGATCACCTGGCCACTTTCCAGCAGTGCGTAGGTGTGATCCTGATCGTCGACCACTACGTCGAGCAGAATCTTCTCACTGACGAATATCTCGGCCAGTGCCGGAAAGAACCACGTCGCCAGCGTGTCGCCATTGACCGCAATGACCACGCGCAGGTGATCCTGTTCATCGCCGGTCAGATCGTTGAGCAGTTCTTCTTCGAGTACCGTCGCACGGCGCAGATAGAGCATCAATTTTCTTCCCGCTTGCGTCGGTTCGCATGGCCTGCCGCGCACGACCACTGAACTGCCCAGACGAACTTCCAGCGCGTGTATCCGTTGCGAAACCGCTGACGGCGTGACGTTGAGACGTTCTGCGGCTTTCTCGAAACTGCCGCTGTCGACCACGGCCAGGAAGGCTTGCATCTGCTTTGCATCGAGTTGCATGGTCGTCACGCTCGTTAAGTATTTCTAATCGTTACTGAAAGATACTTCGTTTTTCTTCATCTCCAAAGTGAACTGCTCAATCATTGTCTGACGGCGACATTGAGCGGCTTCAACCCGTGCAATGCGCCGCTCCGGCGTCATCGAAATTCTGGATGACTGCGTTATTGAACCCGCAGGGTGAGCGTTATGAAGAATCAAATATCCAGCGTCCGATACTTGCCATGAAACTCAACATGATTATTGCCGTGAGCGCTGTCGCATTGGTCTGCAACTATGCCTGGCAATCCCACGACTTGAAGCTGGGACCCTACGAATATCAGGCGTCGGCAGACTCATTGCTGTCGAGACACACGCATGAGGGGGCACGGCAGTTGGCCCTGAACAATGCGAACAAGAAGTGCGCATCGCTTGGTAAACAAGTCGATGTATTTGATGTGCAATCACGCTTGCCGCTGGATTCGGCGAAAGAAGTGGTCAACGTGACGTTCGGTTGCAAGTGATCTGCAACATGACGTCCCTTAATTTATCGGCGGTGCAAACCATGAAGTTATTAATTATTGCGGTACTCGCGACGCTGTTGAGCGCCTGTGTAACCTCTGTTCATGACTGGTCAAAGTCAGGCGCAAGTGCCTCTGAGACCCAGCACGATCAAGCGCAATGCCAATATCAGGCCAAAGCGGCCACCGCCAGTTACCACTCGACACCGGCGGCAGACGACAAGACCCACGGCATGGGAAGCGCAGTGGGGGATGGCATCGTCATTGCGGAAAAACAGATCGATCTGACGAACGATTGCATGCGCCTGAAAGGCTACGCTGGTCAATGAGTATCGCGGATTGAATCACTCGGCACTTAATGCGCGCCTGACGCCGTGATCCTGCTGGACAGGTCACCATTTCTTTATAGTAAAGTCGCCATCGAGCCAACGGTCGTCTGAAGACTTTTGGCAATGGATGTACAAAAAACCGACGACTGAGTAATACGACTTTTAAATGAGCAATCCTACGGCTACAACCAATGGCAGTTGGTACCCGGTCATTGCGCTGGCCCTGGCTGCGTTTGTGTTCAACACCACCGAGTTTGTGCCTGTCGGTCTGCTGAGTTCGATCGGCAGCAGCTTCGACATGTCGACGGCGCAGGTCGGTTTGATGTTGACCATCTATGCGTGGGTGGTGTCCCTGACGTCGCTGCCGGTCATGCTGATGACGCGTAACGTCGAGCGGCGCAAGTTGTTGATCGTGCTGTTCGGCATGTTCATCGTCAGCCACATCCTGTCGAGTCTGGCGAACAGTTTCGGTCTGCTGCTGGTGAGCCGGATCGGTGTGGCGTTGGCGCATGCGTTGTTCTGGTCGATCACCGCCTCGCTGGCCGTGCGCCTGGCGCCACCGGGCAAGCAAGTTCAGGCCTTGGGTTTGCTGGCAACCGGTACGTCGCTGGCGATGGTGCTGGGCATTCCCCTTGGCCGGCTATTGGGCGAGGCCATGGGCTGGCGCACCACGTTCATTGTCATCGCGGTGATGGCCACGGCGCTGGTGTTCTGTCTGGCAAAAGTTCTGCCGTTGTTACCCAGCCAGAACTCGGGCTCGCTCAGAAGTCTGCCGGTGTTATTGAAGCGACCTGCGCTGGTCGCGCTGTATATCCTCACCGCCGTCGTCGTGACGGCGCATTTCACCGCCTACAGCTACATCGAGCCCTTCGTCCAGGAAGTCGCGGGCATGAGCGGTGATGTGGTGACCCTGATCCTGTTGTTATTCGGCGGAGCGGGTATTTTTGGTTCGCTGCTGTTCAGCTGGCTGCACCGCTATAGCCCGCAACGCTTTCTGATCGTGTGCGTGTCGTTGCTCGCCCTGTGCCTGGCGCTGATGTTGCCGTTGAGCGGCAAGGTCTCGTACCTCGGCGCGTTGAGTCTGTTCTGGGGGATGGCAATCATGGGATTCGGCCTGGCGTTGCAGTCCCGGGTCCTGGTGCTGGCTCCGGACGCGACCGATGTGGCGATGGCGCTGTTTTCCGGGATCTATAACATCGGTATTGGCGGCGGGGCGCTGCTGGGGAGTTGGGTGGGCGGCCAGTTCGGCTTTGCGTTTACTGGCGTGGTTGGCGGGGTGTTGGCGGCGATGGCGTTGGGATGTTATTGCCTTTCGATTTATCGACAGAGCCAGACCAGCCCGAACACTTGAGTTCCTTAGTGCAGTCAAGCCTGGGGTGTGAAGTCTGTACTTGGGGTATGAGGAAGCGGTAGAGGTCGTTTATCGACGCGCGCCTTGTGCACAAGAAAATGCGCTTACAGTGTCGTGATTTGATCCTGTGTACTATCTTCAACGAGCAGCCCGATCAAGGGGCGGCAATGGAATGCCCTCTAAAAGGTCCGGTCATGCTCGCAATACGCCGTGAACAGTTGCAGATACTCAGGCGTTTACAATTTCTCGCATTCGCGAAGACGACCATTGCCTCTTTACAGGTAGAGTCACCTGACATTCTCCTTGGATTGTCTGACTCGGAGATATCTGAGCGAATTGTTTTGTCCCTGGAGTGTTTAGATACCCTGGATATCAAGGCCGAGAGAGATGTCCGTTCATTCATCCGGCTTTGTTTTCTAGTAGGGCCACACTTCTCGCTTTATCCCTCTATCCAAGAACATTTATTGGGCTGGGATGGAAGCATGGACAAAGTGTTTGCGCTGACACGGCCAGATGTGTGGGAACAATCGATGGTGAATGACATCGTTTCACGGTATTGCGCCAGTAATAAACGCCCGATCAAGACTGCATCGGCTAGCAAGGCCGACATTTATGTGACGCAACTGCGTGGTGCTCACGCCATTGATTACCATCGGCTCATTGTTCATCCAGATGTTCGGCGCCTTCTCGGTAGGGAGGCAGGGCTGAGTCTCAATGCTCTCCGTGAGCAAATTGAAGCAGACGCTGTATCTTCAAGCAATTTTCGATTTGCCATCATGTCCACACAACACGAGTTTTTTGGCGAAATAGCTTTTAGTGGCTTGGGTGAACAGACACAGATGTCGTATTGGATTCGAAGAGACAAATGGGGTAGAGGTGCTGCCAAAGCTGCTCTTGCTATTGCCTTGGCAGACTCTGCTACATGGCGAAAAAATAAGATCACCGCAAAGGTGCATTTCCTAAACTGTTTATCCATGCGTACGCTGATAAGTGCCGGATTTCGAAAGGCAAGCTGTCATGCTGGAGACATGCATTATTTTGAACTAATGGGTGCACTAAACTAAGGAGCAAGTGATGGCGCTGATGGGGACGAAAGAGATAGTCGATGCCGCCATGCGCGAAGCGGACAAACACAACCAGGACTCTTGCATCGTAGAGCTTGGTACTATTACGACATGCCCTAAGAAGACTAAATGTTGTCTGATTTTTAAAGCGGCTGATCTGAGCCTGCTCATGAGCAAGGCAGTTGATGCTTCAATGGTGAAGTATCAGACCTACTCAGCGGGAGGGCTTTATCAATCGAGTTTGAAAAGAAACTATCCACGCTCCGGCCAGCCAGTTATTTTTCCAGGGGCTGAAAAAGAGAGCAGTGAACTCAGTGCCGGTGGTCGGGAGAAGTTTACCGGTGATGTGTATCAAAAACTGGGAACTTTTACTTCGGTCTTTCATGAGAATATTCGGTTGGCTGATTTTCTCATATTGCATAAGCGTAAATTTGTAAAGGAGGCTGTTTTTGAAGGGGGCCATTTAAAGACCAAAACCATGACGCAGGAAGAGTATCGTGATTTCTGCGGAGGCGTGATTATACTTCCGTATCCTCTCATCTGCGTCTACTCTCATAAATCACCGCCAAACGGGCTGTTCAGGCTATTGCAGGCCATATTTATGGTGCGCCTGAACAAACGATTGGTGCAGCACCCTGAACGGTTTGAAGTGGTTGCCAGAGAAGGGTTTGGCTCGGCCTTTCCGACGATGTCGGATCTAGGGAACGGGATGCGGTTGGACCCTGGACTACTCCCGCTCGATCGAGTAGCAGACGTTAAATACGCATTGAAGGAACTCGATTCCTTGTATCCAAAGATTTGTAAATATGCGACCGATGATCTGCTGAGTAAAGTGGGCGACAAGGACGGCTTGGAAATAATTGACGCGCTGGTTTTTGAGTTGATGGAATGTCCTGACGAAAAATTTGACACCGTAGTAACAAGTGATCTTTCGCAACTTTTTGCCAAGTTGCCTGGTCGACGCAAAGCGGCGCCGGCGGCACCTGGAATGTATAACGTCGTCACGGCACCCATCAGCAGTCAACAGAAGGGTAAGAAAGAGAAAACAGGAGACAAACCTGCTGGCGTGGATAAAGCCACGCATATTTGCGTGGAACTCCCGTTTATCATTGCGAAAGAAAAGAAATTCACTGAGGCTGAAGCAACTCTCGAAAGTGAGTATGGCGGATTGGGCTCCGATTCCGAGGATGAACTGCCAAGCCGCACAGAAAAAGATTCGGCGTTCATCATAAAAAAAGTTTCTTTTATCTCAGGAATGGCAGCTATCAACTTTACACACGCTGCAATTCCGACATACTTGAAGGGCGCCTTGATTGAATGTGGTGGCGGCGTCCAACAGAAAGAGCTTGGCGTGGCAACTTATACGTACCGTTACTTTGAAATTGCGCACACTTCAGCCGTAGGGTTTTCCCATATTAACCCTGCGCCTAATCCAGGAAACGCTATTGGAACATCAAATGATAAATTTCCGGGTATAGGCAAGGCTGCTGTCACCACGATGGATGTGACAAACTGCACAACTTTAGACAAGGCAGGTTATATCGACAAGTTTATCCAGGGATTTTCCAGTGAAACACCTTGGCGGCTACTGATACTGCAAGAAAGTGCCAGTAAGCAGGCCGTCGGAGGTGATCTTGTATACGGTGTGGCGAGAGTTGTCGGGATGAGGTCCAGCGTGGATAGTTACATTAAAGTACTGAGTGACGCTGACCAAAGGGCCGCACTAGGTAAGGATCATGTGATACGCCGTCGTATGCAAGAGAACTACCTGGTCTCGCGGAATAGGGATATTTCCTACCTGTATCAATTTCTACTGAAAGATGAGCTACCAAAGTGAGGCCTGCTGGCCTGTACCATTCTGAATGGCGCTCAAACGTTCATTCAATGGGACAAGGGGTTGCCTGCGATGATCAAACGGATAGCTCCGCGCATCAAGCCGCAGCTACCCGGAACCGAACCACAGAATCTCGAGCCTTGTTTCAAAGGCTATCCGGATCACCAAAAAACATCTGAATCCGCGACCTCAACCAACGCTCCCCCGGATCATTATCCTGCGACCCACGCCAAGCCATGTGCAACTCAAACGTACGCGTCGGCAATGGCGGATCTTCCGCCCGAACCCCACCCGCAGCCGTCAGCGCATCAGCCGTGTAATCCGGCACGGTCGCAACAATATCGGTCCCCGCCAGCAACGTACTCAACCCGTTGAATTGCGGCACCGCCAGTACCACGTGCCGCTTGCGCCCGAGTTTCTCTAGTTCTTCATCAATAAAGCCACTGAGGTCGCCAGCAAACGACACCAGCGCATGCGGGCGGGCGCAGTAGTCGTCCAGGCTCAACGGGCCGGGCACGGTGTCGGCGCGCAGCAGTTTTGGCTGGCTGCGGCGCAGTACTTTGCGTTTGGCGTTGGCCGGCAGGTCGGTGGTGTAGCTGACGCCAATCGAGATTTCGCCGGAGGCCAGCAGGCTCGGCATCAGGATGTAATTGACGCGACGCACCACCAATACAATCCCGGGGGATTCGGCACGCAGGCGTTTGAGCAGCATGGGCAGCAGGGCGAATTCGACGTCATCCGACAAACCGATGCGGAACACCGAGGTGCTGGTGGCCGGGTCGAACTCCGACGCACGGCTCACAGCAGTGGAGATGGAGTCGAGAGCCGGGGAGAGCAGGGCGAAGATTTCCACCGCACGGGCGGACGGTTCCATGCTGCGCCCGGTACGCACAAACAGGGGGTCATCGAACAGGCTGCGCAGGCGCGAAAGCGCCGCACTGATCGCAGGCTGACCGAGGAACAGCTTCTCCGCTGCCCGGGTCACACTGCGTTCGTGCATCAATGTTTCGAATACGATCAACAGGTTCAGGTCGACACGACGCAGGTCATTACGATTCATCTGGAGTCCTGGCAGAGTCATCAAGCTTGACGAGGGCGGCCATATGAGAACAATGGCCGGCATGAATCTTACGGGGAAAGGCTGGTACTCTGCACCGGAAAATTCAGCTTTACTGAAACGATGGCAGCAGTTTTTCATGGATTTTGCCAATGCCGCCCATACTGCGGAATCAATGACAGGCATGTCGACTATTAATAGCCACTGATAGTCTTGGGTTAAAAGCCCAGATAGAGTTCAGGGCATTAGAGGTTACTTTGACGAGGTTTGCGATGTCCCGCACGATCCGTTTTCACAAGTTTGGTCCAGCCGAGGTGCTCAAATGCGAAGAGCATGCGGCTGCTCAGCCAGGTCCTGGCGAAGTGCAGGTGCGTGTCGAAGCGATCGGCATCAGCTGGTACGACATTCTCTGGCGGCAGAATCTGGCCTCGTCCCAGGCACGCCTGCCTTCCGGTCTTGGCCATGAAATGGCTGGCGTGGTGACGGCGGTCGGTGATGGCGTCGATGACCTGTCGGTCGGCGACAAGGTTGCCAGTTTCCCGGCCGAAAGCCCGAACGACTACCCGGTGTACGGTGAGCAGATCGTGCTGCCACGCACCGCGCTGACCCGTTACCCCGATGTGCTCAGCCCAATCGAAGCCAGCGTGCATTACACGCCGCTGTTGATCGCTTATTTTGCCTACGCCGATCTGGCACGGGTCAAACCCGGTCAGTTTGCGCTGGTGACTGACGCCAGTCATTGCGCCGGGCCGTCCTTTGTTCAATTGGGCAAAGCCTTGGGCATCCGGGTGATTGCGGCGACCAAAACCGAAGAAGAGCGTGAGTATCTGCTGTCTCTCGGCGCCGAAAAGGTCATCGTTACCGAAGAAGAAGACCTGTTGATGCGGATCAACAAGATCACTGACAACCGTGGTGTCGATGTGGTTTTCGATGGTCTCGGTGGCCCGCAGATGTCGCTGCTTGGCGATGTGCTTGCGCCACGCGGCAGCCTCGTGTTGTACGGCCTGCAAGGGGGTAATCAGACGCCGTTCCCGGCCTGCGCCGCTTTCCAGAAGAACATCCAGTTCTTTGTACACTGCATCGGCAACTTCACCGGCAAGCCGGAGTTGGGCATCACCCAGGATCATGTCGCGGTTCAACGTGCCCTGCGTGACATCAACCAGTTGACCGCCGACCGTGTGCTGTTGCCACTCAAGACTCGGGTGTTCCCGTTCAACGAGTTTGTCGAAGCACATCGCTACATGGACGAATGCCCATGCCGCGAACGGGTCGCCCTTCAGGTCGAACCTGCGTAATTTCCCCCTCTCAGAGTCCGTGGCCCCACGGACTCTTGTGTTGCATCCCCCCCTGAAAACCAGAATACGCCCGCGCTCAATGCTGCGACGCTTCAACATCTGAACCGGTTTTTGCTCCTGATCTGTATCTTCTATTCGCCATATAAGCCCTGATAATTGAATGATTACTTTCATCTCAAGGAATGAGCCATGGCTGTGCATTCTATTTATCTCGGCACGTTTAAAGTTGTTAACAGCTGGCGACATGTCAATTTCTGTTTAATAGCTGTAGGGCGTTGCCTACTCCCATTCTGTTTTTCTTGTACTCAATATCCGAAGGACGATGTAAGACGTTTCCTAGGCTGTTTTTATATTCAAAAAAACACTTTAAATACAGTGTCTTATGGAGATTTTTCGAATAGGCGCAGTATGTGGGGTGCTCAAGTGTTTCAAATAACTACAAAAACGTAAGTGTTAGTATTCAAGCGTCTATTACTTATTGATGATTTATTGCGTGCCAGACTCTTTCGGTGCGCGGTATGGAATTTTTTACGCCGGGTAAAGTACTGATGAGCACGATCCACGATCAGGCAATGAACCATGTCTATCAGCAAGTATTGCAACGCCTGCTGAGTTTCTTTTCTCGAGCCGAACGCACGGCCTTGCAGTTGTTGATTCAACGGCTGGTGGTTGCAGCAGGTGGCTTCGAGCGCATCGGTGAGTACAAGGTGCTGGTGACGCCGACGGGAGAGCGCGATAGCTCCTATGCACTGGCATTGATGCGTGCCGCGCAGCTGAGTCTTGCCGGTCGCGCTCCGGCCACTTTTCAATTGCGCGTCGCCACGTTGCGCTGGAACGGAACGGGAGAAGTAGCACTGGACAACATGCATCGCAGTTTCAGCGCGCTGTTCCTGTATGACGATCCACGCGTCGAGTTGCTGATGGTGGATCATCGTGAAGTGCGGCCCTTCAATCATCTGGCTGCGCTCAGTGATGATGGCGCGGATGCCAATCGCAGAAACCTGCTGATGATGGGCCATCGTCGTAACCGGGATGAGGCACTTGAACTGTGGGACGACACCTGTCTGGCGACGGCCGAGTTCTATGGGCAGGTCGCGCGCTGGAACAACGGGGTCGATGCACTGGTTTCCAGCGAGCCGCCGCGACGTCAAATGCAATTCATGGACACCCTCGGCCGTGCCGTGCGCAAAGCCGGAATCGGGGTGTTGCCGTCAGGCATGTCGGGATGTGAAGGGCTGTTTGCTGTACTCGACGGGTTGGGAGGGGACCTTTACCGGGGTTTTTACACGGAGGCCGAACGCATTGGCTGGTGCCCCGAGGGCGAGTTCGAATCCTGTCGCCGAGCTACGTATCTCGACATCCACGACATGGTGGTTGGCAAGCTTGAAGATCGTTGGCCGCTACTCAGTGAGTTTCTTGGGTTTCAGGCAGTGCAATGGGCGCTGCATCAGAGCGAAGGTGAGCACGCTGATCCTTTGGTTGAGGCTCATTTTCGAGGCCTGGAAGCCGAGTACATCGAAGGCCGATCGTATAACGAGGGTTTTACGGAGCATGTCCATAAAGGCCTGGAGATCATGCGCCGCACGCAGGTGCCGGAGCCAGTCTGCGAACAGTTGATCTCAAGACTCGGTCATCTGTCAGACCTTGACGACCTCCGTCAGCAGGCAACGACTTCGCTGCACAAGACTTTCGGTCTGAGCGAGGCGCAACTGGTGTGTTTGTTGTTCGCGCCTTTTATCGAGCACGGCGCCGGTCTGGAGCGCTTCCTGCGTACCTGTCATCCCGGCATGCTGGTGGCAATGCCGGATCTGCATCGCGCCATGCAAGGGCTGCACGCCCCGGAGCAGGTGATGCAATGGATGACCGATGTCAGCGGATTACCCGTCAGACTGGTTGGCCATCTCTATGCAATGAGCCCGCTGCAAGTCGGCGAAGCGTCGTTACCAACATCTGAAATCGCGCTCGATCACGTCGGACACGACGCGGCCCCGGGTGACCGGTCAGCGGAAGGTTGACGTGAGAGGTCTGACTTTCCCTGCGGCGGTGTCTCTGAGCTCCGCCGCATGAAGGCAGCACGGGAAACCGGCTTCGCATATCAGGCTGTTTACCGCTACCTGATGCAACTGATGGTTGATTCCAGCGATAGCGGCCACACCCGACTGCCTTCGCTGCGCCAGTTGGCAAACCGGCTGAACGTGTCGATTTCGACCATTCAGTACGCTTATGCACTGCTGGAGAAGGAAGGGCGCATCTATTCCGTGGCCAAGTCCGGGTATTACGCTCGGCCAGCGTCAGGCCTGGTGCTTACCGGCAACGGTAGCGACTTGCTCGAAACGGTCTACGTCAACGCAAGGCATCCGGGGATGCAAGTGCTCAGTGCCGAAGATCCGGTTTCAGTGCAATCGCTGGATCGTCCGTTGCTTTTGCTTGAGCGTGAGTTACTGCGCCAATACCCCCGGCAACCGCAATTGCTCGATCAACCGTGCGGCGAGGCGGAATTGCGTACGGCGCTGGCGGCGCGTTACACCACGTCCCCAACGCATTACTGGCATGCAGAGGATGTTTATGTCGGCGCCGATTTGCGTGGGGTGCTGGAAATACTGATCGCTGTGCTCGAACTCAAGCATGCGACCATTCTGGTCGAGTCGCCGTGTGACTGGGTGATATTGCGCTTGTTGCAGGCTGCCGAAGTGCGCGTTATCGAGCTGCCATTACAAGCTTGCGGTGGGCTGGAGCCGCAACGGCTGGCAGCGCTCCTCAGCACCGAAAATGTGCGCCTTATGCTGCTGTCCTCCGGGTTGAGCATGCCGCGCGGCACTCAGGCACCTGCAGATAACCGGCATGCCATCGCACGATTGCTCGACGAGCATGGCACCTGGGTGCTGGAAAACGACTGCTACAGCGAGCTTGCCGATGTAGCCGATGGCACGCGTTTGCGTGACTTGCTGAATCCCGGGCGCCTGCTGATCTTCTCAAGCTTCGAGAAATTCATTGGCATTGAAGCTCCTTACGGCTATGTACTGTCGCGTCAATGGAAGGGCGAGTTGCAAAGGTATTTTCTGCTGCGATCGTTTCGCCTTTCTCCGATTCGGCAGAAAGCCATAGCGCGCCTGTATGGCAACGGTCGAATAGACCAGCATCTGCAAGTGCTTCGACGCCTGCTCAAAGAGCGGCGCACGCCGATGATCCATTTGCTGCGTGAGCGCTTGGGCGATGCGCTACATGTGGTCGAGCCACAGGGCGGGGCGACCGTCTGGGTACAGGCGTTGCGCCCGGTTGACATGCGCGATGTGTTTCAACGCATGCTCAAACATCAGGTGGTGATCGCCCCGGGTGAGCTGTTCAGCCTGCAAGGTTTGCACAATCGTCACTTGCGTCTGAATCTGCTGGGGCACGGTGAACACGATCTGGCGGGGGCCATCGGTCTGCTTGGCGACGCCTTGCGTCTCGCGCCAGTGGATTGACAATTGATAACATCCGGCCACTGTTGGATAGATCCCGTCGCGCTGCGGTCGAACTGTCAGTAAACTGCGCTGTATTTCCTGAACCACTCTATTTCAGAGGTTTTGCATGACACTCAGTCCTTTTGCGGGCAAACCGGCACCGGCAGAACTGTTGGTCGATATCCCGCGACTGGTGACGGCCTATTACACCGGCCAGCCTGACGCTTCGATCTCTACCCAGCGTGTGGCGTTCGGCACATCCGGGCACCGGGGCAGCTCTTTCGACCTGAGTTTCAATGAATGGCACGTTCTGGCGATCAGCCAGGCGATCTGCCTTTATCGCGAAGCCCAAGGCATTACCGGTCCTTTGTTCGTCGGCATCGACACGCATGCTTTGTCGACCCCGGCCGGCGCCAGCGCTCTGGAAGTGCTGGCAGCCAATGGCGTGACCGTGATGATCGCCGCAGGCGACGAATACACGCCGACCCCGGCGATTTCCCATGCGATTCTCTGCTACAACCGTGGTCGCACTTCGGGTCTGGCTGACGGCATCGTCATTACGCCGTCGCACAACCCGCCACAAAGCGGCGGTTACAAGTACAACCCTACCAATGGCGGTCCGGCCGATACCCACATCACCAAGTGGATCGAAGCCAAGGCCAACGAGCTGCTGCTCAACAAGCTGGCCGGTGTTAAACGCATCAGCTACGAGCAGGCACTCAAGGCCAGCACCACTCACCGCCACGACTATCTAAATACCTATGTCGCCGACCTGATCAACGTGATTGATTTCGACGCCATTCGTGATGCCAAGCTGCATCTGGGTGTCGATCCACTGGGCGGCGCGGGCGTGCGTTACTGGTCGGCCATCGCCGAGCATTACCGTCTGGACCTGGAAGTGGTCAATAAACAGGTCGATTCCACATTCCGTTTCATGACCGTTGATTGGGATGGTCAGATCCGCATGGACCCATCGTCCAGCCACGCCATGCAAGGTTTGATCGGTCTCAAGGAACGCTTCGATGTGGCGTTTGCCTGCGATCCGGATCACGACCGCCACGGTATCGTTACGCCGTCTGGCGGTCTGTTGGCTCCGAACAGCTATCTGGCAGTGTCTATCGATTACCTGTTCCAGAACCGCCCGCAATGGCGCGCCGATGCTGGTGTCGGTAAGACCGTGGTCAGCAGCGGTCTGATCGATCGCGTTGCCAAGCGTCTGGATCGTCGCCTGTACGAAGTGCCGGTTGGCTTCAAGTGGTTTGCAGATGGCCTGTTCGACGGCTCGCTCGGTTTTGGCGGGGAGGAGAGCGCAGGTGCGTCGTTCCTGCGCAAGGATGGCGGCGTCTGGAGCACTGACAAGGACGGTCTGATTCCGGCCCTGTTGGCCGCAGAAATGACCGCTCGTACCGGGCGCGACCCAAGCCAGGCTTATCGCGCGCTGACCGATGAACTGGGTGAGCCGTTTTCGGTTCGTGTCGATGCCAAGGCCAACCCTGAGCAAAAGTCACTGCTGAGCAAGCTGTCGCCGGATCAGGTCAAGTCGACCGAGCTGGCAGGCGAGAAAATCCAGAGCATTCTCAGCCATGCACCGGGTAACGATCAGGCAATTGGCGGCTTGAAAGTGATGACCGAAAACGGCTGGTTCGCTGCACGCCCGTCTGGCACCGAAGACATCTACAAAATCTACGCCGAGAGCTTCATTGGTAATGATCACCTAAAGCAACTTGTGGCTGAAGCACAAACGCTGGTGGATGGCGCGATTTCCACCAAGTGATTGCGGGGCTGTAGCTAAAAAAGGGGCGACCATAACGGTCGCCCCTTTTTTTGTCCGCGATTCAGCCGATCAAGCCAGATCCACCAGCACAATCTCGCTGTCTTCAATCGCCGTCACGGTCAGCACTTGCTCTTGAGCAACAGCCACACCGTCTCGAGCTTGCGCACGCAAGCCATTGACTTCAATCACGCCAGTGGCCGGCACCAGATACGCCCGGCGTCCTTCATCAAGACGATATTCCGCCGTTTCCCCGGCTTTCAGATTGGCTGCAACCAAGCGGGCATCGGCGCGGATGTGCAGGCTCTGGTCATCGCCTTCCTTACCGCTGGCGAGGGTCACGAACCCTTCGCGCAGGCCTTTTGGAAACGGCTTGGCGCCCCACGATGGCGGTGCGCCGGTTTCTGTCGGCAGAATCCAGATCTGAAAGATCCGGGTTTCAGTCGCTTCCAGGTTGTATTCGCTGTGGGCGATGCCGGTGCCTGCGCTCATTACCTGAACGTCGCCTGCTTCGGTGCGGCCCTTGTTGCCGAGGTTGTCCTGGTGAGTAATCGCACCTTCACGCACGTAAGTGATGATTTCCATGTCGCGGTGCGGGTGCTGCGGAAACCCCGTCCCTGCGGCAATCACGTCGTCGTTCCATACCCGCAGATTGCCCCAGTTCATGCGCTGCGGATCGTAGTACTCGGCGAACGAAAAGTGGTGATGGGCATCCAACCAGCCGTGATGGGCGCCGCCAAGCGAATTGAAAGGTCTGAGTTCAAGCATGATCGTCTCCTCAAAAGGTTCGTCATGGGGCGCGATGCCTGAGCCACGAAGCGAGACCGTTGGTTTATGGGCCGCATCATCCATCAGCTAATAATCGATAAAAAGCGTAAAAATTGCCGTATTCCCATCGAATCGATTGATATGAGTAAGGCCCGGAACACTATCAACCCACTTTCAATTCATCACCTAAACCAATGACCTGAAAGCATTTCGCTAGAACTGAAAGGCAAATAAAGACACCATAGCCCCATCAGCCTCACCCCCTGGAGTCCGTCAGCGTGGCGCAACACACCCCCGATCTTCCTCCCGATCTTCGTCCTCTGGCCGAGATGCCATGGTTCAAACGTCTGGCCGCTCGTTTCTTCGGGCATGGCTTGACCCGCCTGCGCGCCCAGCACCGTGCTTCGTGGTTGCATGGTCAGGCCGATGGTTTCCGCAGTGGCCATACGGCAGGCGTCGAGTACGGCTATAACGAAGGCAAACTCGAAGGGTTGGAAGAGGGTAGGCAGGTATTGCTGATTCGTGACAGTCGCAACACCGAACATCGCCCGCCGAGTGTCGACAATCACCTGTTCGATGACTGGCGTCTGCCGCTCAGCGCCGAACTGAAGAAACGCATAAAAGCCGACGTCGCACGCCTGCTGCCGGATCATGCCCAGCCTAGCGCCGCGCAATGGAAAATGATCTTCAGCGATACCCCGTCAACGTCGGTGGTTGCCGGCGCCGGAGCGGGTAAATCCACCACGCTGGTGCTGCGTATCCTGCTGCTGACGCATTATCTTGGCTTTGAACTTGATTCGATGACCGTGGTGACCTTTACCCGTGAGTCGCGCAAGGATTTCATCAACAAACTGATCGAACTGTTTGCCCTGTGGGGTAAAGCGTTGAGCCAGAAGCAGGCCCGTGAGCTGGTTCGCACTTTCCACTCGCGCATTCTGCCGATGGTCCGCAGTCTGCCGGGCTTCGAGCGCTTGCAGGCGTTCGAAAACCTCAGCCATCGCGCACAAGGCGCGGATGATGAAGTCGACAGCAATCCGTTCGATCTGCGCATAAACGACGCCCAGCGCCAGCAACTCAACGCCTGCTATCACGGTTTGTTCAGCGAAGATGAGCGTTTTCGCCAATTGATCCAGCCGTTGTCCCGTCATGCCTTGCAGCTCAAAGAGCTGGAACGTGATCACCCGGACGTGCAAAAACGCATGGCCGTGACTGAATTGGCAGCCAAACGCGACGAAGAGTTGTGCGATGTCATTGAAGATCTGTGGCTCCGCGCCGGTGCCTGGCCGATCAAGGGCATCGAACCCAACCGCCAGACCTTCGAGATCAACGGCTCGACTTTTCATTGCCACGGCTACATCCCGAGTCTCGATGCATGGGTGGTCCTGGGTTTCGATCCGAGGGAAAACCCGCAAGTCTGCCGACCAAACGCCAAACTGACAGTGCGTGCGGAATGGGCAGTAAAGCGCACCCTGTTTCAAGCTTTCTGTCGTAAGCCACTGATATGGATAGATAGTTACGAATCATCGAAGCGCGTTTTGGCGACTCTGGCCGGCGATGCCAGCGCTGGCCCGGGCTTCGATTACAAGGTCAAAGGCGAGCTGTCATCCGCGCCACTGCTTGATTGTTTTGTCGCTGCCGCCGGATTTATAGAGAACCTGGGGCTGGATGTGCCGGACGCTGTCGGTCGCATGAGCTTTGCCAAGGACGACCCTGACCGGTTTTTCTTCGAAGCGCTAAGCCTGTTCTGGCGAGCGCTTGAGGATCATCTGCTCGATCAAAAACCCCCAATCATGACCTACAACCGGATGTTCGCGCTGTTCAGCGAACATTCGCCAGAGAACCTGAAGCTACTCAGTGATGAGCTGCTAAGGCCAATGTCACACCTGATGATCGACGAATTTCAGGACGTATCGCCGCAAATCGTCTCCTGGATTCGCGCCAGTCTCGCGGAAATCCGCAGTCGTGGCCCGGCCATGCACGTCGGACGCGGGGCGCAACGCTCATCGTTGCTTTGCGTCGGCGATGACTGGCAGTCGATCTATGGCTGGCGCGGCAGTTCGCCGAGCTACTTCATGGAATTCAACAAGGAATTCCCGTCGCCAAGTACGACTCGGGTGATGCTCAGCGACAATTACCGTAGCCATCAGCACATCATCGATGCGGCCGAGCACATTGTCCGCGCTGCGCCGGCAATTCCCGGCAAGAAGGCCAAGGCCAGCGGCGAGCCCAAGGCCCTGCAACCAGTCAACGTGCTGGAGCGTGATGACCAAGCACTGGGGCAGCGCTTGGCTGAGCACTACCGGCGCGGCGATTCAATCTTGATGCTTTATCGAAAAAGCAGCGATAAGCTATTGATTGAACAGCATATTCAGTCTGTAGTTAATGTTGATTCGAGCTTGCCGTACGAAGCCAGAAGGATGAAGCAACTGACCTATCACAGTGCCAAGGGCTTGCAGGCCGACGCGGTGTTTCTGCTCGGCGACTGTCAGCACCTGACCAGTTCGCCGTACAAGAATCAGGTCTATCGCATGGCCGGTTTGGGCAAGTCCGGTGACAGCGAGCCGTATGACAGCGCGCAAAAGGACGAAATCCTGCGCCTGGCGTACGTCGGGATCACGCGGGCGGTCAGCCATTGCTATTGGTACGTCGAGCCGCAAGACAATCAAGCAGTGAACATGCCAAGGGCTTCCGAGCGCGTTGCCAAGGGCAAACCATTTTTCGTCGATCATCGCCCGGACAAGCAAAGCGCCTAAAAACGACGCCCACAAAAAAGCCCGCAATAAGCGGGCTTTTTTTACATAAATCAAAAAGTTATGCGTAACTTCTAAGAGATTCTGGAGGTATGAAAGCCTCCAGTTCATCTTCCACGGCTTCGATAATTCGCTCGACATCCGCCGCATTCATCACGGTGGCGCAAGGAATGCCGGCGATGGCGATCATGGTCTCGCCGCTGGCGCGATCGAACAGACGGGCAATCATGCTGCCCGGCGCATCCATCGTTGCCTCGAAACCCATGGGATGAAAATGCCAGCGCATCAGCTGGCAAGCATTGGGGAACGTGACTTTGCTTGACCCTTTATTCATTGTGTTGCCCGCCTTCATCATCGAGCGCTTCCTTTTGCTCATGTTAGGTGGGAAGAGCCTTCAATGGCTCAACCGGTGACTGACATTAAAAGTAGCATCCGGATGTGAATTTTCCGTGAGATTTTTCAGTTCATTTGGCGATTGCTGCGGATTTTTTGATGTAAGTCACGTTCGGTGCCTCATCGCTAAAAGGCCACTATCGATTAACCATTGCTGCCTGTGGCGAACTTCGGCAAGCTCGATTCTTTTTCGCCGAGCCACCTATGCACGCTGATGACGACGGCCCGGAACAGACCCGGGCCACGGCTGAAACGGTCATGCGCTACCACCTGAGTTGGAAACACCGGGATCTGGACAGGGTCATGGCGCTGTATCACCCGGACATCCAGTACAACGATTTCTTCCAGAACCGCGTACTCGGCCTCAACGAGTTACGCGAGTACGTGCGTGTCAGCATGCCGCGTGAATCCGACGAAGCGCTAGAGCATTGCGACCGCATCCGCATCGATGGCAACACTGCTTTCATTCAATACGAAGTGACCTTGCGCGGCGGCGATGGTCTGGTGTCGTTCCGTTCCAGCGAAGCGATCACGGTCAAGGACGGGCAGATCTGGCGCGTCAATGAGTATGCCTCGCTGGTTCGCGCGCAAACCAGCGGTGCGGCAGCCCCCAGTCAGCGTCCAGCGGTCAGTCGGCTGGGATTGTCGCCGCGTCAGTTGAGCTTCATGGCGGAGGACTTGCAGCAGTATTTCCAGCGACAGCAACCGTATCTCGATCCCGAACTCGACCTGCAACGGGTGGCGAAGGAGTGCGGGTACAGCCGCAATCAGATTTCCTACCTGTTGAATCAGGTGCTGGGGCAGAGCTTCTATCGCTACGTCAATCAGGCGCGCCTGCAACATTTGCTCAGAACCCTCGACAATGCCGTGCCGCCACTGCGCATCGATGAACTGGCGTTTGCTGCCGGATTCAACTCGCTATCGGCGTTTTACAGCTGTTTCCGCCAGCACACCGGCCAGTCGCCGAAGGCTTACGCGAAACAAATTTCTTTGCGGGCACGCGCGCAAGACTTCTCCTGACTCCACGCACTAGGATCGACGCCATCGAAGGTTTTCAGTGGCGGAGTCTTGCATGCCGGCGTGGCGCAATATCAGTTTGTGGATGGATCAACTCGACGAGCCGCTGACCGCGCGCCCGGCACTGGAGCAGGATCTGGACGTCGATGTGGCAATCATCGGTGCCGGTTACACCGGGCTCTGGACCGCGTATTACCTGAAGAAACTCGCCCCCGGTCTGGACATCGCCATCGTCGAAGCGCAAACCGCCGGTTTCGGCGCGTCCGGGCGTAATGGCGGCTGGCTGATGGGCAATCTGCTCGGCGAAGATCGGCTGTTGGCCGGGCTGTCGCCGCAGCAGCGCCGGGCCTCGTTCGATCTGCTGCACAGCATTCCCGATGAAGTTGAAGTCGTGCTTGAGCGCGAAGGCATTGACTGCGATTACCGCAAGGGTGGCGTGTTGTATTGCGCCGCACGTTATCCGGAGCAGGAAGCCAGTCTGCGCGAGTATCTCGATCAACTACATGCCCAAGGCCTGACCGACAACGATTACCGCTGGCTCAGTCCCGAGCAACTGGCGCAGCAGATTCGCGTGGCCAAGCCTTATGGCGGTATCTATGCGCCGCACGTGGCGACGATTCATCCGGCGAAACTGGTCCGGGGTCTGGCGCGCACCGTGCAGAGCATGGGCGTGAAAATCTACGAAAACAGCCCCGTCACGCACTGGCAGTCGGGCAGTTTGCGCACCGCCAAGGCCAGCGTGCGCAGTCGCTGGATCGTTCCGGCCGTCGAAGGTTATTCGGTAACGCTGCCGCCGCTGGGGCGTTATCAATTGCCGGTGCAGAGCCTGATCGTCGCCACCGAGCCTTTGTCGGCAGCAACCTGGGACGAAATCGGCCTCAATCGTGGCCAGGCTTTCAGTGAGTTCAGCCGCCAGGTCACCTACGGCCAGCGCAGCGCCGACAACCGCTTGGTGTTCGGTGCCCGTGGCGGTTATCAGTTCGCCGGTCAACTGCGCCACAACTTCGACCTGACCAAGGATGAAGTGCAACTGCGCCGCTATTTGTTCGGCGAACTGTTTCCGCAACTGAAAAACGTGCAGATCACCCACGCCTGGGGCGGCAATCTTGGCATGTCGCGACACTTCAAGCCGCACATGCTCTGTGATCGCGCCAACGGCATCGCATTGTCCGGCGGATATGGTGGGGAGGGTGTCGGCGCGAGCAATCTCGGCGGCCGCACCCTGGCTGATCTCATTCTGGAGCGCGACAGCGAACTGGTGCATCAGCCATGGGTGCTGCCCGATGGCGGGATTCACGCGCTGCGCGCCTGGGAGCCGGAGCCGTGCCGCTGGCTGGGTTACAACGCGATCATCAAAAGCTTCGTCCACGAAGACCAGACCCTGGCCAATCCGGCCACTGCACCTTGGCGGCGCAAGCTCGCCAGCAAAGTGGCCGGATTCATGGAAGGTTTCATGCACTAAACGTCGTTTATTTCCAAAACAGGTAACGCCATGAGCATCACGCAGTTCAAAAACACCGCCAGCCTGCAACTCGAAGAATCCAACCCGGTGGCGGTGCCCCTCGGCACGCCGGTGGCCATTGCTTCGACCACCAGTGTCGAGCGCGACGACGGCGTTGAAACCGGTGTCTGGGAATGCACCCCGGGTCGCTGGCGCCGGCAGATCGTCGCTCAGGAATTCTGCCACTTCATTTCCGGTCGCTGCACATTCACCCCGGATGACGGCGGCGAAACCCTGCACATACAAGGGGGCGACGCACTGATGTTGTCCGCCAACTCGCTCGGTATCTGGGACATCCAGGAAACCGTGCGCAAGACCTACGTGCTGATTTTCTGATTGTTTGATCCTTTTTGATTGCCTGCCAACAACAATAGCCATTACAGGAATCGACCCATGATCCAGAAAGTACTCACTTTGGCGCCGCTGCTGCTGGTCGCCTCGATTAGCCACGCCGCCGAAACGGTCAAGGTTTACAACTGGTCCAGCTACATTGCGCCGGACACCACCAAGAATTTTCAGAAAGAAACCGGCATCGGCGTCACCTACGACGTGTACGACAGCAACGAAACCCTCGACGGCAAATTGATGACCGGCAACTCCGGTTACGACGTAGTGTTTCCGTCCAACCACTTTATGGCGCGGCAGATTCAGGGCGGGGCGCTGAAGAAGCTCGACAAGAGCCAGTTACCCAACTGGAAAAACCTCAACCCGGTATTGCTCAAGGCTTTGCAGACCAACGATCCGGGTAACGAGCATGGTTTCCCGTACCTGTGGGGCAGCACCGGCATCGGCTACAACGTGGCCAAGATCAAAGAAGTGCTGGGCGACGACGCGCCGGTGGATTCCTGGGACCTGATCTTCAAGCCTGAGTACATGGCGAAGCTGCAGAAGTGCGGCGTGGCGATCCTCGATAACGGCCCGGAGCTCCTGCCAGCGGCGCTCAATTATTTGGGGTTGCCGCACCACAGCAAGAATCCCGAGGACTACAAAAAGGCCGAAGCCTTGTTGATGAAGGTTCGTCCTTACGTCAGCTACTTCCATTCCTCGAAGTACACCAGCGATCTGGCCAACGGTGATATCTGCGTGGCGGTCGGGTTCTCCGGCGACATCCTGCAAGCCGAAAGCCGCGCCAAAGAAGCCAAGAACGGCATCGAAATCGGCTACGCGATTCCCAAGGAAGGCGCTGCAATCTGGTTCGACATGGTCGCCATGCCCTCCGATGCGCCGGACGAGAAGGCCGGTTACGCGTTCATGAACTACTTGCTGCGCCCGGATGTGATGGCCGACATCAGTAACTCGGTGCATTACGCCAATGGCAACGAGCAGGCTGACAGCCTGATCGACCCGGAAATCAAGAACGACACCAAGGTCTACCCGAGCCCGGAAATGATGGGCAAGCTGTTCGCACTGGAAGCGATGCCGCTGAACATCGACCGGATTCGTACCCGCGTCTGGAACAAAATCCGTACCGGTAGCTAATCCAGCCCCAAACCCCCTGTAGGAGCTGCCGAAGGCTGCGATCTTTTGATCTTGTTTAAAAGCAAAATCAAAGAATCGCAGCCTTCGGCAGCTCCTACAGAACGCGGTAAATATCTTGATATCAATGCGCTGGCACTTGCACTTAATAAGTGCAGAAAAGTGAGACGCACCCGACAAAATACAACTTACCGATATTTAATATTTAAATAAGAAATCGTCAGACAATTAGGCGATTTTACCTAACTTACAAACTTCTTTGGACTGCACAGGCATTGTTTACGGGCACTTGCCGGAACAGCGCAATTGGATCTCAAAAAAACGCTAGACGTATGATTTCAAATTGTGTCAGGTTTCTGATGCCTTCATTGGGCGAGTGATAGGACGATCTCGCCAGGGATTGTCGCTATCGGACAAAAACTGTTCCATTGCTAAACAAGGAAGTGTGTTTATGTCGAAAGTAAAAGCTAATGCTATTGATACCGCCGAGCAGGCTTTCCAGCTGTTCGCAGCGCCACAACCACTGGCCGCAGCCAGTTCGGCGTATAACCAGATCAATAGCTTCAGCCATCAATACGATCGTGGCGGCAACCTCACGGTCAATGGCAAACCCTCCTTCTCGGTAGATCAAGCCGCGACCCAATTGCTGCGAGACGGTGCTTCCTGGCACGATCTCGACGGTAGCGGCAAGATCGAACTGACCTACACCTTTCTGACTGCCAAAACCGCCAACTTCAGCGGCCTGGGCGTCACTGGTTTCAGTCAGTTCAGTACCCTGCAAAAAGCCCAGGCCGTGCTCGCCATGCAATCCTGGGCAGACGTCGCCAATGTTACGTTTACCGAATCATCCCGTGGTGGCGATGGTCACATGACTTTCGGTAACTACAGCGGTGGCCAGGAAGGCGCAGCGGCGTTTGCTTTCCTGCCAGGCACCGAGCCTGGTTATGACGGTCAATCCTGGTACTTGACCGGCAGTGGCTACGACGTCAACAAAACCCCGGGGCTGAGCAATTACGGACGTCAGACCCTGACGCACGAAATTGGCCACACCCTTGGTCTGGCTCACCCTGGCGACTACAACGCCGGCGAAGGCAACCCGACCTACAATGACGCTTCCTACGGGCAAGACACCCGCGGCTACAGCCTCATGAGTTACTGGAGCGAAAGCAATACCAGCCAGAACTTCAGCAAGGGTGGCGTCGAAGCCTATTCGTCCGGCCCGCTGATGGATGATATCGCTGCAATTCAGAAGCTCTACGGTGCCAACACCACCACCCGCACCGGTGACACCACCTACGGCTTCAACTCCAACGCCGGCCGCGATTTCCTCAGCGCTTCGTCGTCGAGTGACAAGCTGGTTTTCTCGGTCTGGGATGCGGGTGGCAAAGATACTCTGGACTTCTCGGGTTTCACCCAGAACCAGAAGATCAACCTCAATGAAGCCTCGTTCTCCGACGTTGGCGGCCTGGTGGGCAACGTGTCCATCGCCAAGGGCGTCACCATCGAGAACGCCATCGGCGGTTCGGGCAACGATCTGTTGATCGGTAACAGTGTGTCGAACGAACTGAAGGGCGGTGCCGGCAACGACATCCTCTATGGGGCTGGCGGTGCAGACAAACTCTGGGGTGGTGCGGGTTCGGACACTTTTGTGTTCGCAGCCAGCTCCGATTCCAAGCCAGGTGCAATCGATCAGATCCTCGACTTTGTCAGCGGTCTCGACAAAATCGACCTGACCGGTATCACCAAAGGTGCAGGCCTGCACTTCGTCAGCTCCTTCACTGGTGCGGCGGGCGATGCGGTTCTGACCTCGTCGGGCGGTAACAGCCTGCTGTCGGTGGACTTCTCCGGGCACGGCGTTGCGGACTTCCAGGTCAGCACCGTTGGCCAGGCAGCGACCAGCGACATCGTAGCTTGATGTAACACAGGAAAGCGGCGCGTCATGCGCCGCTTTCTTTGCTTGCAGCGGAATGTCCTGTAAACAAGGCTACGGGCCGGAGCGAAATTTCCTATGATCCGAAGCGCTTTTACCTGCACAACGACGGCGTGGCTGATGGCGGCGCTGATGATGATTTCTGGAGAAACAACCATGGCAAGCAGCCTCAGACTTGAAGAACCTTCAGTATTTGCCGGGCGCTGGCTGGCAACGTTGAATGCCCGTGATGAAGCGCCCGGCACCCAGGCGCTGCAAGACAAGCCATCGAATACCTGCACCATCGAACTGAAATCAAACCAGACCCTCGGCGAGGGCAGCGATTGCCTGGGCGCCTGGCTGGAAGAAGCGCCGATCGGCTGGTTTCCCGATCCGGACGGGATCTCGATCACCGGCAAGGAAGGTTCAAGAATCCAGTTTTTCAGCCGACAACGTGACGGGTTATATCTGGCGAATTTGAAGTCGGGGTTGAACATCAAGCTTGAGCGAGTTACGCCATAGCCCAAACTCGATATGCCGTAACAGACCGTATATAAAGAATCGCGCTGTGGTTATAAGCAGCGCTTCGGTGCATGTCGGCTGTACTGATGGCTGAAAGTTGTTATTAAAGTGTAAGCGGGTAGTTGCAATGTATGTCCAGGCGTCGCGTGGATAATTAATGAAGCCTCGCCAAAGAGTGGCGGGAATATCTTTCAGGGAATAACCAATGAAGATGGCGCAGGCCCCAGCCACCGCTCCCTTATTCAAGGCACTGGGTGACTATAAAAGCATTCTGATCAGCGTCGGATGCTTTACCGCACTGATAAACGTGCTGATGCTGGTGCCGTCAATTTATATGCTGCAGGTCTATGACCGAGTGCTGTCTTCACAGAACGAAACCACCCTGGCGATGCTGTCGCTGATGGTGGTCGGGTTCTTCGTCTTCATTGGCATGCTGGAAGTCGTGCGCAGCTTTATCGTGATCCGCATCGGCAGCCAGTTGGAGCGCCGCTTCAATCTGCGGGTTTATCAGGCTGCATTCGAACGCAACCTGTTCAAGGGCGAGGGCAACGCCGGGCAATCCCTGGGTGATCTGACTCACATTCGCCAATTCGTCACCGGCCCCGCGCTGTTCGCGTTTTTCGATGTGCCGTGGTTCCCGGTCTACCTGTTTGTGATTTACCTGTTCAACGTCTGGCTCGGCGTGCTCGCCACGGCGGGTGCGCTGCTGCTGATCGCATTGGCGTGCCTCAATGAATACATGACCAAGAAGCCGCTGGGCGAAGCTGCCGGCTACTCACAAAAATCCAGCCAGTTGGCCACCAGCCATCTGCACAATGCCGAAACCATTCAGGCGATGGGCATGCTCGGCGCTCTGCGCAAACGCTGGTTTGGCGTGCACTCGCGTTTTCTTGGCCTGCAAAATCAGGCCAGCGATACCGGCGCGGTGATCAGTTCGGTCAGTAAAACCCTGCGCCTGTGCCTGCAATCGTTGGTGCTGGGGCTCGGCGCGCTGCTGGTGATCAAGGGCGACATGACTGCCGGGATGATGATTGCCGGTTCGATTCTGATGGGACGCGTGCTCAGCCCTATCGATCAATTGATTGCAGTTTGGAAACAGTGGAGCGGGGCGAAGCTGGCTTATCGTCGTCTCGATGCGTTGCTGCAAGCCTATCCGCCAAGCGATGAAGCCATGGCGTTGCCGCCGCCGAAAGGCCAGATCACCTTTGAACAGGTGAGTGCCGGGCCTCCGGGCCAGCGCACCGCGACGTTGCACATGGTCAATTTCAATCTGGGTGCCGGTGAAGTGATGGGCGTGCTCGGCGCTTCCGGTTCCGGCAAATCGACCCTGGCGCGGGTGTTGGTCGGCGTGTGGCCAACCCTCGGCGGCACTGTGCGTCTGGACGGCGCGGATATTCATCGCTGGAACCGCGACGATCTCGGCCCTTATATCGGTTACCTGCCGCAAGACATCGAACTGTTCAGCGGCAGCATCTCCGAGAACATCTCGCGGTTCAGTGATCCCGATCCACAAAAGATTGTCGCTGCCGCGCAGCAGGCTGGCGTGCACGAAATGATTCTGCGCATGCCGCAAGGCTACGACACTCAACTGGGCGAGGACGGCAGCGGTCTGTCCGGCGGCCAAAAGCAACGTGTTGCCCTGGCGCGAGCCCTTTACGGCAACCCGAGCGTGGTGGTGCTGGACGAGCCGAACTCCAACCTCGACACCGTCGGCGAAGCCGCGTTGTCCAGTGCCATCGTGCAATTGAAGGCACAGGGCACCACGGTGATTCTGGTCACGCATCGTTCTTCGGTACTGGCCCAGGCCGACAAGTTGCTGGTGCTCAACGATGGCCGTTTGCAGGCCTTCGGCCCAAGCCATGACGTGCTCAAGGCACTCTCAGGCGCCCAGGAACAACAACGGGAAAAACCTGCGCAAGCACCGGGCGGGCTCAGCATGAGCCGGCAGTATCAGCCCACGACAAGGAATTCGGGTGTATGAGCAGCGCGAGCATGAACACTGAAAACGAAGCAAGTATGGAGCACGCTTACGTCGCCGAGCGCCCGGAGCGCGATGCGAAATTCTTCGCGCGTATGGGCTGGATTCTGGCAATTGTCGGCGCCGGCAGTTTCTTCACTTGGGCGGCATTGGCGCCGCTCGATCAAGGGATTCCGGTGCAAGGCACGGTGGTGGTGTCGGGCAAGCGCAAAGCCGTGCAATCGATGAGCAGCGGCGTGGTCAGCCGGATTCTGGTGCGCGAAGGTGAAATCGTGAAGCAGGGCCAGCCGCTGTTTCGCCTCGACCAGACTCAAGTCGCCGCCGATGTGCAATCGCTGCAAGCCCAGTACCGCATGGCCTGGGCCAGCCTCGCACGCTGGCAGGCCGAGCGTGACAACCTCAAGCAAGTGACCTTTCCCGCTGAATTGAGCAACGACCCCGACCCGCGTCTGGCGATGGTGCTTGAAGGTCAGCGGCAGTTGTTCAGCAGCCGTCGTGAAGCGTTTTATCGCGAACAGGCCGGTTTGCGTGCCAGCATTGAAGGTGCCACCTCGCAACTGGCGGGCATGCGTCGGGCACGCACCGACATGACGGCCCAGGCTGACTCGTTGCAACAGCAGTTGAGCAATCTGCAACCTCTGGCGGACAACGGTTACATCCCGCGCAACCGCTTGATGGAGTACCAGCGTCAACTGTCGCAAGTGCAGCAGCAACTGGCGGAAAACACCGGTGAAAGCGGCCGTGTCGAGCAGGGCATCCTCGAATCGCGCCTGAAGCTGCAACAGCACGGCGAGGAGTACCAGAAGGAAGTCCGTACGCAATTGGCCGACGCGCAGCTGAAAAGCGTCACGCTCTCCGAACAACTGACCTCGGCCGGTTTCGATTTGCAACACAGCGAGATTCTTGCGACGGCCGATGGCGTGGCAGTCAATCTCGGCGTACATACCGAAGGCGCCGTGGTGCGTCAGGGCGAAACCCTGCTGGAAATCGTTCCTCAAGGCACCACCCTGGAAGTTGAAGGGCATTTGCCGATCAATCTGATCGACAAAGTCGGCTCGCACTTGCCGGTAGAAATCCTGTTTACCGCGTTCAACCAGAGCAAAACCCCGCGTGTACCGGGCGAAGTCAGCCTGATTTCCGCCGACCAGATGGTCGACGAGAAAACCGGCGTGCCGTACTACGTATTGCGCAGCAGCGTCAGCGACCAGGCCATGGAAAAACTCAACGGACTGGTGATCAAACCCGGTATGCCGGCAGAAATGTTTGTGCGCACGGGTGAGCGCTCGCTCCTCAACTATCTGTTCAAACCGCTGCTCGACCGGACCAACTCTGCGTTGAACGAAGAATAAGGATGTTCGGTTGTATGAATAAGCTTTCGATGCTGGGGGCGGCGCTTGCGTTGCTCACGGGCAACAGTGCATGGGCGGCCATGGGGCCGTTCGATATCTACGAACAAGCGTTGCGCAATGATCCGGTGTTCCTCGGTGCGATCAAGGAGCGTGACGCGGGACTTGAGAATCGTGCCATTGGCCGCGCCGGGTTGCTGCCTCGGCTTGGGTACAACTACAACAAGGGCCACAACACCTCGAAGGCCACTTCGCTGGATGAGCGGGCTCGCAATAAAACCGATGACCGCAGCTACAACAGCTATGGCTCGACCTTGACCCTGCAACAGCCGTTGCTCGACTACGAAGCCTACGCCGCGTATCGCAAAGGCGTGGCGCAGTCGCTGTTCGCCGACGAAAACTTTCGCGGCAAGAGTCAGGAACTACTGGTGCGGGTGCTCGACAACTACACCAAGGCACTGTTTGCCCAGGATCAGATCGACATCGCACAGGCGAAGAAAAAGGCTTACGAGCAACAGTTCCAGCAGAACGAGCATATGTTCAAGCAGGGCGAGGGCACGCGCACCGACATTCTTGAAGCTGAATCGCGCTATGAACTGGCAACCGCCGAAGAGATCGAGGCGCGCAATGAACAGGACGCCGCGTTACGTGAACTCGGTGCGCTGGTCGGCGTGCCGGCCGTAGACATCAGCGACCTCGCGCCGCTGGATCAGAACTTCCAGACATTCGCGCTGATGCCGGCAAACTACGACACCTGGCATGAACTGGCGATCAGCAACAACCCGAACCTGGCATCTCAACGCCAGGCGGTGGAAGTCGCACGCTATGAAGTGGAGCGCAATCGCGCCGGGCACTTGCCGAAAGTCAGCGCCTACGCCTCGATGCGTCAGAACGAATCGGAAAGCGGTAACACCTACAACCAGCGCTACGAAACCAACACCATCGGTTTTGAAGTGAACGTGCCGCTGTATGCCGGTGGCGGCGTGTCGGCATCGACGCGTCAGGCCAGCCGCACCATGGAACAGGCCGAGTACGAACTGGACGGTAAGACTCGCGAGACGCTAATCGAGTTGCGACGCCAGTTCAGCGCCTGTCTGTCCGGGGTCAACAAGTTGCGTGCGTACCAGAAGGCACTCAGTTCGGCTGAAGCGCTGGTGGTCTCGACCAAGCAGAGCATTCTCGGCGGCGAACGGACCAATCTGGACGCGTTGAACGCCGAACAACAACTGTTTACCACCCGCCGCGATCTGGCCCAGGCGCGTTACGACTATTTGATGGCGTGGACCAAGTTGCATTACTACGCGGGGACGTTGAGCGAGCAGGATCTGGCGCGGGTGGATGAGGCGTTCGGACAAGGATCTCGTAAGCAATAACACAGCAATCCCTGTAGGAGCTGCCGAAGGCTGCGATCTTTTTTGATCTTGCCTTTGAAGGTCAAAGTCAAAAGATCGCAGCCTGCGGCAGCTCCTACATAACAACAAGAAAAGTGAGTGGTGAACATGGACGTACGCATCAAGCCGGCAGCGGTCGGTACCCTTTTGCTCGCAGTTTCTATTGCGCAGGCTCAGGCGCAATACCTGGAGTCAGGCAAACCCGATGATCCGGCCAGTTGGCGCAGCGCCGAATTCCTGCGCGATTGGGGACTTGAGCGGATGCAGGCCGATCAAGCCTACGCCGCCGGTATCACCGGCAAAGGCGTGAAAATCGGCGCGCTGGACTCAGGCTTCGATGCCAGCCACCCGGAATTCGCCTCCGCGCGTTACCACCCGGTCACGGCCAGCGGCAGTTACGTCGACGGCTCGCTGTTCAACGTCGATGGCACCCTCAATCCGAACAACGATTCCCACGGCACCCACGTCGTCGGCACCATGGGCGCCAACCGCGATGGCACCGGTACTCATGGCGTTGCCTACAACGCGCAAATCTACGTCGGCAACACCAACAACAACGACAGTTTCCTGTTCGGCCCCAATCCCGATCCACGCTATTTCAAAGCGGTCTACGACTCTCTGGCCGATGCCGGCGTGCGCGCGATCAACAACAGCTGGGGCAGTCAGCCACCGGATGTCAGCTATCGCACAATGGCCGATCTGCACGCTGCCTACGCCCAGCACTGGAACAAGGGCACGTGGATCGATGCCGCCGCCGATGTTTCGCGTCGTGGTGTGATCAACGTCTTCAGCGCCGGCAACAGCGGTTATCCAAATGCCAGCGTGCGCTCGGCGCTGCCGTACTTTCAGCCAGACCTCGAAGGCCACTGGCTCGCGGTGTCGGGGCTGGATCAAAGCAATCAGCAGAAGTACAACCAGTGCGGTCTGGCCAAATACTGGTGCATCACCACGCCGGGGGCGAAGATCGACAGCACCATTCCCGGTGGCGGTTATGCGATCAAGTCCGGCACCTCAATGTCTGCGCCACATGCGACGGGCGCGCTGGCACTGGTGATGGAACGCTATCCCTACATGAACAATCAGCAGGCACTCGAAGTGCTGCTGACCACCGCCACGCAACTCGACGGCTCGGTCACCGATGCGCCGACCGAGCGCGTCGGCTGGGGCGTGGCCAACCTGAACCGGGCCATGCGCGGACCGGGACAATTGCTTGGTGCTTTCGATGCGAATCTGCCGGCCGGGCAGAGCGATGTCTGGAGCAACGCGATCTCCGACAAGGCGTTGATCCAGCGCCAGAGCGAAGACCTCGCCGAACACAGCGCCTGGCAGCAAACCCTGCAAGACAAAGGCTGGCAGAACGGCGTGCCGAGTGGTGCCAGTCAGCAGGATCAGACCGATTACGCAGTGGGCATGGCCCGCGATGCTGCTGCGGCGAATCGGGTTTATCAGGGCAGTCTGATCAAGTCCGGAGCAGGGCGCCTGATCCTGAGCGGAGATAACACCTATCGCGGCGCGACTACGGTCAACGGCGGCTTGCTCAGCGTCAACGGTTCGCTGGCCTCAGCGGTTACCGTGAATGACAGCGGCACCCTCGGCGGCTCCGGGCGAATCGCCGCGCTGATCGCCAACAGCGGCGGTCGCGTGGCGCCGGGCAATTCGATTGGCACTTTGAACGTGGCCGGTGACGTGACATTCGCCCCGGGTTCGACCTATGCCGTGGAGCTGTCACCCACCAGCAGCGACCGGATTGTTGCCGGCGGCACAGCTACGGTCAGCGGCGCGACGGTCAGTCTGTCACTGGAAAACAGCCCGACACTGCTCAGCGCCACCGAGGCAAAAAGTCTGCTCGGGCGTCAGTACGACATTCTGCAAGCGGCGGGCGGCATTCAGGGCCAGTTCGGCGCCGTGGTGCCGAATTTTCTGTTCATCGGCGGCAGCCTCGATTACGCCGGCAATGGCATTCAGCTCAACATTGAACGCAATAGCACAGCGTTCGCCAGCGTCGGCCAGACGCCGAACCAGCGCTCAGTGGGCGCAGCGGTTGAAGGCTTGGGCGCAGGCAATTCGGTGTACGAAAGCCTGCTGCTTTCGGAATCGGCAACCTCGGCGCAACGGGCGTTCCAGCAACTGAGCGGGGAAATCTACCCGGCGCTCGGTTCGGTACTGATCAACGACAGCCGCCAATTGCGCGATGCGGTGGGCGAGCGTCTGCACGATGCGTCGGCGACGCAAAGCAATGGCTGGATCAAGGCACTCGGCGCTTGGGGTACCACCGATTCGAGTCATGACACTGCGGGTTACAGCACCTCGATTGGCGGCTTGCTGGCCGGTGTCGATGGCGCGCTGGACGAGCAGACGCGTATCGGTCTGGTCACCGGTTACAGCGACAGTTCATTGAGCATGGGTTCGGGCACGCATTCATCGGCCAAGGTCGACAGCTATCACCTCGGCGCCTACGCCGGTCACGAAATCGGCGCATGGCGTTTGAGCACAGGCGCGGCTTACAGCTGGCATCGCGCTGATGTGAAACGCGATCTGCAATACGGCGACGTCAGCGCCAAACAGAAGGCCAAGGTTGATGCCGGGACCACTCAAGTGTTCGGTGAAGCGGCGTATCGACTGAAGCTGCAACCGGTGGAGCTGGAACCGTTCGCCAACCTGGCCTACGTGCATCTGGATACCGATGGTTTCACCGAGAAGGGCGACGCGGCGGCGCTGAAAAGCAGCGGCGATCAACGCGACGCGGTGCTCAGCACCCTCGGCCTTCGGGCGATCAAGACGATCAATCTGTCGGCGCAGCAACAGCTTGATTTGAGCGGCCATCTCGGCTGGCAGCACAGCCTGAGCGACATCGAATCGGAACAGCATTTGCGTTTTGCCAGCGGCAGCACGCCGTACTCGGTTGAAAGCTCGGCATTGGTGCGCGATGCCGCGCTGGTCGGGGTGCAGGCGAGTCTGGCATTGACGCGCGATGTTCGGGTCAACCTCGATTACAGCGGGCAGTTGGCTAGTCGCGAGAAGAGCCATGGCGTGGGGCTGAGCCTGAACTGGCAGTTCTGAGTCTTCTTCAATGGCTCCAGCACATTTTTGTGGCTGATCACTTACCTGTGGTGAGGGGATTTATCCCCGTTCGGCTGCGCAGCAGTCGCAATGCATACGACGCGGTTCAGTTGGGGGAATGCAGGGGGGCGCTTCGCGACCCAACGGGGATAAATCCCCTCGCCACAGGGGTTATTGCTCAAGATTTTGAGAAACGGATTTTTTCGCAACATCACTAAGGAAGGTCGCTGGATGAATAACAACAATACCCCCGCGCAAACGGGTGGCCGTTTTGCCTTGAAAACCCTGCACTGCGCGATCCTGTGCGCGTTGACTTCCTGGGGCTCGGTGCACGCCGCACCCTATGTGGAAAACGGTCGCACGGGCGATCCCGCCAGTTGGCGCAGCAAGGAATTTCAGGCCGATTGGGGCTTGGGCGCGATTGGTGCCGATTACGCCTACGCCGCTGGCTACAGCGGTAAAGGCGTGAAACTGGGGATCTTCGATCAGCCGGTTTACGCCCCGCATCCGGAGTTTTCCGGCAGCAATAAAGTCATCACCCTGGTCACCAGCGGTATCCGCGAATACACCGACCCGTACATCCCGGTGAAGGCCGGGGATGCGTTCCGATATGACGGTTCGCCCTCGATCGGTTCCGACGGCAAACTCGGTGCCCACGGCACCCACGTCGGTGGCATCGCCGCCGGTAGTCGCGATGGCGGACCGATGCACGGTGTCGCTTTCGGCGCGCAAATCTATAGCGCCGACAACGGTGACCCGGGCCCGGAAGACGGCATCGTTCGTGGCAACGACGGCGCCGTGTACAAGGCCGGTTGGGATGCGCTGATCGCCAGCGGTGCACGGATCATCAACAACAGTTGGGGCATCGGCATCACTGACCGTTTTGACCTTGGCGGTCGCAACCCGGCGTATCCGCACTTCACCGTCAACGACGCGCAATTGCAGTTCAACGAAATCCGCACGCTGCTCGGCACCAAACCCGGTGGAGCGTATGACGGCGCGATTGCCGCCGCACGCAGTGGCATCGTGACGATTTTCGCCGCCGGTAACGACTACAACCTGAACAACCCGGATGCCATCGCCGGCCTCGGTTATTTCGTCCCGGAAATCGCGCCGAACTGGATCACCGTTGCCGCATTGCAGAAGAATCCGGATCTGACCAGCGCCGATCCGTACACCATGAGCACCTTCTCCTCGCGTTGCGGCTACACCGCGAGTTTCTGCGTGTCGGCACCGGGTACGAAAATTTACAGCGCAATCATCAGCGGCACCAACGCTGACAACCTCAGTACCGGTTACGCCAACTACAACGGCACCTCGATGGCCGCGCCGCACGTGGCCGGTTCGATTGCGGTGCTGATGGAGCGTTTCCCGTACATGACCGGCGATCAAGTCGCCAGTGTGCTGCGCACCACCGCCACCGACCTTGGCGCACCGGGCGTCGACGCCTTGTTCGGCTGGGGCATGATCAACCTGCGCAAAGGCATCGACGGCCCGGCCATGTTGGTCACCGAGAAGGATATTCCAGAGGAGTTCCGCATTGCCGGCGCCTACGGGTCCGGTCAGTTCGTAGCGGATCTACCGGGGATCGGCGCAATTATCGACAAGGGCAAATCCACCGAGCGCGTGTGTAACGACATCACTTGCGGCCTCGACACCTGGCGCAACGACATTTCCGGGCACGGCGGCCTGACCAAGCAAGGTCTCGGTACGCTGGTGATGACCGGCGCCAACACCTACAGCGGCCCGACGCTGGTCAATCAGGGACGCCTGGCAATCAACGGTTCGCTGGCCTCGGCGGTGACCGTGAACGACAGCGGTATCCTCGGCGGTAATGGCCATATCGGCGCACTGTCGGTGAAAAACGGCGGTACCGTGGCGCCGGGTAACTCCATCGGCACCCTGAACGTGGCCGGCGACGTGACCTTCGAACCGGGTTCGACCTACGCGGTGGAAGTGTCGCCAACCAGCAGTGACAAGATTGTCGCCGGTGGCAAAGCGGTCATTGATGGCGCAACAGTGACCCTGTCGCTGGAAAACAGCCCGACGCTGTTGACCACGACTGAAGTGAAAAGCCTGCTCGGCGCTCAGTTCAACATCTTGCAAGCGGCCGGCGGCATTCAAGGGACATTCGGCCAGGTGCTGCCGGATTATGCGTTCCTTGGCGGTACCCTCGATTACTCGGCGGGTGGCGTGCAACTGGACGTGGGTCGCAACGGCGCTTCGTTCGCCAGTGTCGGTCTGACCCCGAACCAGCGTGCGGTCGGTGCCGCTGCCGAGCGTCTGGGCGCGGGCAATGCGCTGTTTGAAACGCTGCTGCTGTCGCCAAATGCCGCTTCGGCGCAGCAGGCGTTCCAGCAGTTGTCGGGTGAGATTCATCCGGCAATCGGCACGCTCCTGATCAACGACAGCCGCTACCTGCGCGAAGCAGTCGGTGAACGTCTGCGTGAGCGCGATGTGCTGGACTCCGGCGCACCAACCGACGATCGCAGCAATGCCTGGGTCAAGGTCTTGGGTTCGTGGGGCAAGAGCGACGGCGGCAATAAAAACGCTGACACCACCAGCTCCATCGGTGGCTTGCTGGCCGGTGTCGATGGCTTGATTGCTGAAGATACGCGTCTGGGTTTCGTTACCGGTTATAGCGACAGTTCTTTGAGCATGGGCAGCGGCACGCATTCGTCGGCTTCGGTCGACAGCTATCACTTGGGTGCGTACCTGGGACATCAGATCGATGCTCTGCGTCTGAGTGTTGGCGGCGCCTATAGCTGGCACCGCATCGACGCCAAACGTGAATTGCAGTTCGGCGATGTCAGCGGCAAACAGAAAACCAAGCGCGATGCGAGCACTACGCAATTGTTCACAGAAGCCGCTTACGATCTACGCCTGCAACCGATGAACCTGGAACCGTTCGCCAATCTGGCTTACGTACACCTGAACACCGACAGCTTCACCGAGAAGGGTGATGCCGCGGCACTCAAGGGTGGCGAAGACAACCGCGATGTGGTTCTGTCTACCCTGGGCGTACGGGCCAAGCGCACATTTGCGCTGTCGGACAAGCATCAGCTGGAACTGGGCGCAAGCCTGGGCTGGCAGCACAATCTGAGCAGTGTTGATGCTGACAGTCACTTGGCATTTGCCAATGGCAACAGCGCGTTCAACGTGCAGAGCGTGTCGATGGACCGCGATGCAACGGCAGTCGGCGTACGCGCCGGGCTGGCACTGAGTCGTGATATCCGGGTCAACCTGGATTACAACGGACTGATCGGTTCGAACGAGAAGGACCACGGCGTGGGTCTGACCCTCGACTGGCAGTTCTGACTTTAGGGAAGAGAGAGTACGACATGGGATTGTTCGATTATAAAAATGCCGATGGCAAAGCGCTGTACAGCGATGCCATCGCGCTGACCTTGTACGCCTACACACCGACTGGCCAGGCATTGCCGGCCACCGGATGGGCGCCGGTTGGCGCCACGGCGCTGGGTTATCAAGGCAAGGTCGGTGCGCAAGGCACGTTCTTCGGCGAGAAGGACGGCTTCACCAGCGCCGAGGCTGAAGTGCTCGGCAAGTACGACGCGGCGGGCAAGCTGATCGGTATCGGCGTGGCCTTCCGTGGCACCGGCGGCCTGGGTTACAGCGACACCTTCGGCGACATGAAAAACAACTTGCTGGCCGCTGTCGGGCCATCGGATTACGCGAGCACTTACGCGAAAAACGCCTTCGACAATCTGCTCAAGGCTGTTGCCGCGTTCGCCATCGCCAACGGTATCGCGGCCAAGGACGTGCTGTTCAGCGGCCATAGCCTCGGCGGTCTCGGGGTCAACAGCGTGGCGGAGTTGAGCGGCAGCAACTGGGGTGGCTTCTTCAAGGATGCCAACTACATTGCGTTCGCCTCGCCGACCCAGAGCAACACCGGCAACAACGTGCTGAACATCGGCTACGAGAACGATCCGGTGTTCCGCGTGCTCGACGGCACCACGTTCAGCAGCAGTTCGATGGGCAAGCACGACAAGCCGCATGATTCGACCACCGACAACATCGTCAACTTCAACGACCAGTACGCGTCCACTGCGCAGAACCTGGTGCCGTTCAGCATCATCAATCCGCTGAACTGGTCGGCCCATGGCTCGCTGGGTTATGCCGATGGCTTGAACCGGGTGATCGACTCGCGCTTCTACAACCTCACCAGCAAGGACTCGACCATCATCGTCTCCAATCTGGAAGAGGCGTCGCGCAGCAAGACCTGGGTCGAGGATCTGGGCCGCAGTGGCGAGCCGCACACCGGCACCACGTTCATCATTGGCACCGACAGCAATGACTTGCTCAAGGGTGGGGCAGGCAACGACTTCCTCGAAGGCCGCAACGGTGATGACCGCTTCCGTGATGACGGCGGCTTCAACATTCTGCTTGGCGGCAAGGGCCACAACACCTTTGAGCTGCAAAAACCGCTGCAAAACTTCAGCTTCGCCAACGACGGCGACGGCACGCTGTATGTGCGCGACGCCTACGGCGGCATCAGCATGACCCGTGACATCGGCGCGCTGGTGAGCAAGGAGTCGGGGTCGTGGTGGAGCAGCAAGGAAATCACCTGGGGCGTGTCGGCCAAGGGTTTGACCAATGGCAGCGAACTGACCCAATACAACCATTCGCTCAACGGCGATGCGTACGGCAATACGCTGCACGCCAGCGCTGATGGCGACTGGTTGTTCGGTCTGGCTGGCGACGACAAGCTGATCAGCGACAAGGGCCATGTGACCTTCGTCGGTGGCGCTGGCAATGACGTGCTGACGGCGGTGGGTGGCAACAACACCTTCCTGTTCAGCGGCGCGTTCGGTTTCGACGCGATCAATGGCTACCAGGGCAACGACAAACTGGTGTTCATGGGCGTCGAAGGCGCGGGGCAGGGCTACGACTACAAGCAACACGCCTCGCAGACCGGTGCCGATACCGTGCTGAAGATTGGCGACTATGCCGTGACACTGGTGGGGGTGGGAGTGACTAACCTGTCGGACTCCAACTTCGTCTTCGCCTGACTACAGGGATCAGTTGATCCCTGTAGGAACTCACGA